>CAZXGU010000063.1:0-3656 GCA_964640375.1 uncultured Sangeribacter sp.
CGATACACAAAATTTGTGCGACCCTGAATCATACCCTGATTCACCAATTTCTTGAAAGGTTCTTCCTCGCAAACGATACCCAAATCGTAAAGGAACTTATTCCAGAAACGAGAATAGATAAGGTGACCGGTTGCATGTTCGGCACCTCCCACATAGAGGTCAACATTACGCCAATATTCATCAGCCTCTTTGCTTACAAGCTCCTTATCGTTATGGGGGTCCATATAGCGGAGGTAATAAGCCGACGAACCGGCGAAACCGGGCATTGTGCACACTTCGATTGGATAGCCTTCGGGAGTGGTCCAGTTTTCGGCACGACCCAATGGAGGCTGTCCATCTTCAGTGGGCAGATAGCTTGACACAGGAGGAAGGAGAAGCGGCAATTCGCTTTCATCCATCAGATAAGCAGTGCCATCCTTGTAATATACAGGGAAGGGCTCACCCCAATAGCGTTGGCGTGAGAAAATGGCATCGCGCAAACGATAGTTGGTTTTCACCTTGCCGAGGCCCTCTTCTTCGATAAATTTTTTAGTCTTGGCAATAGCCTCCTTCACTTCCAATCCGTTAAGATCGAGTTTGGGACCGCATGAATTAATCATCTTCCCTTCTTTTGCATCGAAGCTCTCTTCCGATACGTCGGCTCCCTCAATAAGAGGGACAATAGGAAGATCGAAATGACGGGCAAAAGCATAGTCGCGTGAATCGTGGGCAGGAACAGCCATTATTGCACCCGTTCCATAGCCGGCGAGCACATAATCACTCACCCAGACTGGAATTTCCTTCCCGGTCAAGGGATTCACAGCATAGCTTCCGGTGAATACACCCGACACCTTCTTTTCAATCTGACGCTCACGCTCAGTCTTATGTTTCACCTCCTCAAGATAAGCATCAACAGCTTCCTTTTGTTCAGGCGTGGTGAGCATCTCCACATATTTTGATTCCGGAGCCAACACCATGAAAGTGACGCCGAAAATGGTATCAGCACGTGTGGTGAAGATTTCGAGCTCAATATCCTTACCAGCTACGGGGAAACGCATTTCAGCACCCTCCGAACGGCCAATCCAGTTGCGTTGAGTCTCTTTAAGGGAATCGCTCCAATCCACTTTTGCCAGGTCGTCGAGCAAACGCGGCGCATAGGCCGACACGCGAAGACACCATTGGTTCATTAATTTCTGTTCCACCGGGAAACCACCTCGAACGCTCAGGCCTTCGCTCACCTCATCGTTGGCGAGAACAGTGCCGAGTTGCGGACACCAGTTGACCATTGTTTCTCCCTGATAAGCAATGCGATAATTCATAAGGCGGTCGCGCTTCTCCTTCTCAGAGAGGGCGTTCCATTCCTCAGCGGTGAATTTCAATTCTTTTCCACAGGCGGGGTTTATTCCTTCGCTACCCTTAGTGGAGAAATGTTCAATAAGTTTGGATATTGGCTGGGCTTTCTTCAGATCGCGGTCGTAATATGAATTGAACATCTGCATGAAAGCCCATTGTGTCCATTTATAATATTTAGGATCACAGGTGCGCACCTCGCGACTCCAGTCGAACGAAAAACCGATTTTGTCGAGCTGCGAACGGTAGCGTGCGATATTCTCCTCAGTGGTTTTCTCGGGGTGCTGTCCGGTTTGAATTGCATATTGCTCTGCCGGAAGACCGTAGGCATCATATCCCATCGGATGAAGCACATTGAAACCTTGCTGACGCTTGAAGCGTGAATAGATGTCGCTCGCGATATATCCTAAAGGATGTCCCACATGAAGACCTGCCCCCGAAGGATAAGGGAACATGTCGAGCACATAGAATTTCTTGCGCTCTTTATCCTCACGCACTTTATAAATCTCATTTTCGCGCCAGAATTTCTGCCAGCGCTTCTCTATTTCTTTATGGTTATAATCCATTCTTAATGATGATTTTTCTTTCTAAACTGCAAAATTAGTGAAAAAACGGCGAGTTCCGAAATGGCCATTTCGGAACCAGCCATTTCGGAACTGCAAATTTAACAAAAAAACAGCAATTTGAATATAATTGCTGTTTCTTTATCTTCTATTTCTTTATTTTTGAACTTTTATTTCTTTATCTTCGTGGTTTTTCCGTTGGCTTCCACTTTGATAAGTATGCCATCGCTATCCGAAGAAGCAGGAAGCCCATCGACCGTATAGAATTTGCCTCCATTGGGATTGAGATTCTCCTCTTCGCTTGCAATTTGGTCGGTTAAATCTTCAATACCGGAGTCTTCACCAAGAATCAGCTTATTCAAGACAGGGATTCGCTGATCGAACCAGTCGTTAAGATATTGATAAGAATCGGCAGGTGTCATCAACGCATCCTGAAGAGTCCCCCTCTTATCGTCGATAAGCAAAAGCTTATAGTAGTCGGGATTATTTTTTATATACTCTTCCACATGAGCCATGACTTCATCCTTAAGTTTGGATCGGATCTCTTTCCATTGCTCGGTATAGACATTCTTAAAATCCTCTATGGCAAAGAGCTTCGCAAACCACAGATCGCCGTAGGTATGGATCAAGCTGTATTTTTCATCTTTGCTGACAAAACAACCGTCGAAATCCCAAAGCGGACCCATTGACAACTTTGACTCAAAAGGAGCCAGATGATTAAAATCATCTTTTTTGATGAACATGTTGGTTCCGCAAGGGTCGATACTGTTCATTATATCCTGCGCCAAAACCCATTTTGCAAAGGTTTCGTAATCAATCATCTCCGACACGTCGTCTTTATTATAAAGGGTCTTTTCCACAGTATTTACCACCCATTTGATATTATCAAGACTCATCTCGTCGAAATCATCGGTGTCGGGTTCTTTGAAGGTCCAACCCATTTCGTAAGGCTGATGGTTGGTTTTGAAATAAACCTCTTCGGGTTTCCACCAATAAGCATCGTTTTCAATGATATATCCTGAGTCGTCGATGTTCACCTTATGCTTGCCGGCGGCAACGGCCTCGCAGAGATAATAGCATCCAATATATTGATCGTTCATGATAACGGCCACGTGACGCAATTCCGGTTGCCAACCTAACCCACAGACTCTACCCAGTTGAAAACCAGGGATAAAATTGAAAGTTGAGGCATTCTTGCCAAGAAGAACCCATTCTTTATCCTTTCCGTCGGAACCGTCACGGAAGAGAAGGTCGGCCTTTTTCTCAAGCTTCACCTTATATCCTTTTTTCTTGATCCAATCAAAGGCAGTTGAAGTGTTGCCGCGAACCTTTACCTTCACACCTGATTCTTTCTTCACCCATTCGCCACTCTGATAGAGGGCTTCTCCTTTCAAGGTTATGTTAAGCGAACCGGTGACGTATTCATTATTGGTGATTGAGAGACCATTGCAGCCCTCTGGAGGAGTGACAACATCAAATGTAGGGAAAGCACCATCCGTCATCTTGAAATCCAGCACATAGACATCCATGGCGTTCAACTCTTCCCTGATTTGCTCTATTGAAGAATTTTCATTGACCTCCGTGGTGACCTCCTCGGCGCTCCATTCAAGCGCAGAAGCTTGTGTCGTGTGTAAGCCTATAAGAAAGCCTGCCAACACGAACAAGTTAAAAATCTTTCGTTTCATCCGTAAATTTTAGTATTATAAATTTAATGGTCCGTTCCCGACGAACCATTATCTATTAATTATCTATATTATTTATTTT
>CAZXGU010000063.1:3756-16027 GCA_964640375.1 uncultured Sangeribacter sp.
TTATCTATTAATTATCTATATTATTTATTTTTATGTTGCAGGAGCCTGAGGCTTCTGTCGTTAACCTTTTTTCTTTCAGGATCATTAAACCATCCCCATTTATTAAAATATTTGATAATGGAATGGATATGAATCCTTAGGTATTTGAGGCTCTTGTATGAATCGCGGTGATAGGCGTGATACACAGAAACATCAGGATAATAGAGCGTTCGCGACTTCTCACCAATGCGGCGACAAAGGTCGATATCTTCAGCATAAAGGAAGAAACGCTCGTCGAATCCTCCAGTCTGGCGCAAGACATCGCAGCGAATAAACATGAAGCAGCCCGACAGACAAGGGATATCCATTACTTTGTCATAGCCCGACCATCGCATTTCATAATGATAATTGTGGCGTTCGGTATAGCTCTTTATCTGAATGAAACGGCGTCCGATAAGATCCATCGGTGTCGGAAGGAGTTTGCAAAGATATTGGATTTCCCCATCAGGGAAAAGGATTCGGGGCATCACCAAACCACAATCGGAGTTTGCATCCATGAATAAGGCCAACTTCGACAGGACATCGCCGTCCCAAAACACATCAGGATTTATCACAGCATGATATTTGGAGCCGGCAGCCAAAGCCTTGTTTATGGCCCTGTTATGCCCTCGGCCATAGCCGCCGTTGGGATGATGTTCGTAATGCGCCTTCTTGTAATGCTCAACTGTCGGACGCGCCTCCTCTGTGTCGGAATGATCTATAACATATATCAATTCCGCCGAGCTGCCTTCAAGACTGCCCAGAACGTTGTCGATCTCCTCTTTCGAAGTGTTATATAGCACAACCGAAGCTGTTATCATCACTTGATACCTCTTTTTAGTAGATTAACACCCAGCGACATACGATCGGCAATCTTTGTGAAGAATCCGCGACGGCTTGATGCTCCTGCAGTGGAGCTATTCGAGGCGTGACGCCTAAATTTTATCAAGGGCTCATCTATGATGGCCACCTTCCCTTTCATCAACACAAGCAGACCGGTCCAACTGTCGTGGTAGAAAGAAACTTTTTCCGGGAAAGGCAAAACGTAGGTTAGGATATCACGCTTAAATGCCATGCAACATCCCGTGAAGCGGTTTCTTATGAAATTATCCCAAAATCCCCCTTTTATTTTTAACTCAGAAAAGAGATTTTTATTTTGTGGTTCTAAATCTTTATTGACAATCTGAGCATCATGGAGAACTAAATCGGAATCCGAAAGCGCGGCAACACAGCGTTTTACCTTTCCTTTGAGCCATATATCATCCTGATCTGCAAGAAAGATAAAATCGCCGGAGGCATGCCGGAGAGCATTTTCAAAATTTCCGTTGACACCATGTTTTTTATCGTTGACTATAACTTTTATTCTCGAATCGCCTATAGATTCAATGATGCTTAGAGTGGCATCGGTGGAGCCGTCGTCGGAAACAATTATCTCATCCTCCTCTCTTAATTGAGAAAGGATAGATTCTATCTGCTCTCGAAGATATCTTTCGCCGTTATATGTAGCTATGCACACCGATACCATTGGGATTTTCTCTTCCTTTTATCTTGTCTTATCGTTTCACCTTCCATATCCTCCGGAAATATTCCTCACGAGCCGGAACTTTCTCGGCATTGATTACAGATACGTATGGAAAAACGCGGTCTTTATACAATGTATAGTAATAGTAGGACTGTGTGAGGATTATAAACGATGCTGCAAATGTCCGCATCGGCAACGAGACTTTACTATTGCTCAAATAGTTGCAAAGAACAATGTTGACAAACATTGTGGAATAGTTGGTGAGGCGTTGGAACACAATTGGGATAGCCAACGAACCGCATGTGAGCAGGATCTGCAAAAGGAGCATCGCCCGATACCATGGGTTCAAGTTGCGTTTCCTGCATACAAACAGGAGGAAAATAGCCGGAATTGCATTACGGATAAATTCCATTACATGCCAGTTGACATTCTGATTCTCGCCATCTTTGATATAGGTTGTGATTTTGGCTGTGACAAACCCAAGCTCCAGAAATTTATTGAGATTTTCAACCAAGGGAGTAATGGCGACCATCCCCGCGCAGACTGCCACAAACCATATATTAACTCTGAGATATATGAGCAAAGGAAAGACGAAAGTGAGGGCGGAAGAATAGTGGAACAACATTCCCACAAGGGCGAAAAGATAATATTTCAGCCAGTTTTTTTCTTCGAGGTTCTTGAAATTCAAAAGGAAGATTCCGATTGCCATGCTCTCGCGCATAATCTCCACGCTGAAATAGAGCCATTGAAATATCAGATAGAAAAAAACTCCCAAAAACACATTTTTACATGTGCGGTAAAGAAAGATTACGATACACGTTGTGCTGATTGCAGCGCATATCATCTGCACTGGCCAGAACTCATTAGTAATAGAGCGGACACATATACAGAGGAATGTGTAAAACGGTTCATATTCAAGCTCATATTCCCGGCGGCTAAAGAGCGAATCGAATGTGGGGAAGAGATCAAACCGATCGGTGTACATTATGGTATCGGTGCCAACCCTATAGCGCAGCCCGATGATGAGCACCATCACAATCACAATCAATGCCAAAAACACCTTTTTGGGCGTTTCTGAATTGAGACGTGAATTTAAGCACATCCCTATTATACACAATATTACCGGTATAAGATATTCCATATTAAACGACTGAAACAACCCAAATCGCTTTAAAGCAGGTTAGTTAGCCACATTATTACATTCTCCATTATATTTTAACTCACTTTTAACATTTTTATTTTGCTTCCCAAATTCTTTATTCGGATATACAGAGAATGTTATTAAATGTTAAATACGCATCTTTCCGGCATTTCTTTTATAACTTTGAAGAAAATAGCTAAGCAATGCATCGGGTCACGATATTGATGTCAACATATAATGGGGAGAGGTTTCTTCCTGCTCAATTAGATAGTATATTCTCTCAAGAAGGGGTGAATGTCGCTCTTCTTGTTCGCGACGACGGCTCTAATGACAACACTCTTTCCATCCTTTCTGACTATCAAAAGAGATATCCCGATAAAATTGAGATAATTAAGGGTCAAAATATCGGTTGGAAAGAATCTTTCCGGAAATTGGTTGAGCATGCGCTGACCAATTATCAGGATTGCGATTATTTTGCATTCGGTGATCAAGATGATATATGGCTGCCCGGGAAGTTGCGTGCTGCAATTGATACCATCAGAAAATATCCAGAAGGTCCGAAACTCTATTTCTCAAATCTCTTTTTCTATAAAGGAGGGGAAAATAAAGGGAAAATACATAAATATCAGTTCAAACCGACATATAAGAATGCTCTTACGCGCAACTTTGCCACAGGATGCTCAATTGTGTTTAATTCCCGGCTTTTAAAACTATTGCATCAAGGCACTCCAGCAATGGAGATGCCACATGATTATTGGGTCTATATGGTAGCGGTGTTATGTGGCCAAGCAATTTATGATTCAGAATCTTATATCCTTTATCGTCAGCATGAGTCAAATCAGATAGGCAGCCGACACGGGCTGTTGGATGTGTGGAAAAGAAGAATCACACATTTGACTGAAAACTCTGGTCTGCGAGAAAAGATCGCCAACGAACTATTAAGATTATATTCCCCCTACATGCACCCCGAGGCATTAGTGGCAACAAAAAAAATGGCCTGCTACCGAAGTTCTTTTCTCTCACGGTTGAGGCTACTGTTTGATTCAGACTATACCTTTGGGAATATGGGCAATGATTTCTTTTTCAAGCTCCGCATCATATTGGGAAATCTCTGATAAGAACGCCTTCTCCTTCTTTTATTTCGCCCAAATTCCTTGAGCGGTTCCGTTGACCACTTTATGAAACTGGATTATATTTAATATCAAGCCGGAAGAATTGAGCAGACACATTCCTATCAAGATTCCCGGCACTCCCCATAGCCCTCCCAACCAGCGGCAGAGAGGGTAAAACAGCAGAGCCACTGTGACTGTATTTATTGTTTGGAGCCGGAGCTTTCCCAAACCGTTAAGGAAATTGGAATAGGTCAGACTCACTATCAAAATCCCGGTATAGACAGCCATCCAGAAAGATATTGACATTCCTATGATCACCTCTTTTCCGACCCAGATTCTGTAAACCGGTTCGGAAACCAGAGTCATCACTACAAGGATTCCTAAAGCCGCGGCCAAATATTTCCCAATTCGTTTCATCGTTTGGCTTATCCATTCTATTTCTCCACGCGCGTAAGCATCTGTGGTTGCCGACCACATTGGGGCTACAAGGATTGTCATTACCATTGGGATGACACTGTAATAACGGTAAGCAATATTATAGGGTGTAACCTGCTCCGGTCCAAATTCGTGAGATATCAATAGATTGGCAAGGGAGAAAAGAAGGATTCCCGACAACTGAAGAATAAAGAATAGAACACCGACGTTGAAGAGATCGCTGAGAAATCTTTTTCTGAAAAATCGCAAGCTCGGGCGCAGATATGGAAAAATCTTGAAGAATGTGACCGGATAAGCCAACAGATATACCAACAAGGGAGAGGCCGAGTAGATCACAGCTACTAAGAGAAGGGAACCTCCGGCTGTTGTTTTGGTAAGAATAAATATTACAGCCAGGGATATGAGATGGCCGGTGGTGACAAAAAAATTGTTTACAGCCGGAAGCTGCATGGCAAGATATACATTCCCAATAAATTTGAATATAAAGTTAAGGGCATAAATCAGGAAAGTTAAATAGACAATCCTTCCCAAACTTCCCACCTCCTCGGGAGTGGTTTTCAAGATAGAATACCAGTCGATGAAAGGGGCTGCCGCGCTTCCCACTGCAACAAGCAGCAGCATAAGGAAAACAAGCATGAAGAAAGTGGTGCTCACATATATCCGGCCTCGCTCCTTGTCGTCGGCTGCTACAGCTTCAGCCACTTTGTTACGCATTCCATTGCCAAGTCCGATATCAAAAGAGTCGATCCAGATTAATATGGAGTTGAGAGTGAGCCAAACGCCATATTCGTATGGTTTAAGGTAACCTAATGTGACAGGAACAAAAAGGAGATAGACAATTCCGTCGATTCCCTTAAGCAGCATGGAGGCCAACACGTTTTTGCGTGCTTTCACTGTCCGTGCATTTCCCTTAAATATGGCCTTAATGTTCATCCCAAGAAGCAGTGGCTATTATTCGAGACTCGGATTTTGAGCCACGTTCAGAATCTGTTCAAGCGACTGTTTCTTTTTTGGCGACTGCTCTAAGGTTTCATTGAAGAAGCGAAGACGATGAAGATCGCTTCCGCAGACATCAATCATACCCTCCTTAAGAAGCCACTCTGCTTTTTTACGCGCTGTTTCGCCATAACCTCCCACCAAAGAGGCAAAGTTGGTTTGAAAGAGGATTCCCTTCGATTTCAACTGCTTGTAATCATCTTCATCCATATAGCGGTAGCGCTCGGGGTGAGCCAAAATCAAATAATAACCTGCCGACATGGCACGTTGTAACATGTCGTCCATTCCGTAAGGCGGATTCATATAGCTTGTTTCTACAAGGAGATGGTTTCCCCCCTCCCCTATGGGGAGAAAATCTCGGGCCTCAAGACGTTCTTCAAAAAGCGAATCGAGCATATTTTCAGCAGCCAAGCGCAATTCCACAGGCCCGGAATAGGCGGCTTTCAATTCTTCAAATCTATTGCGGAGCCCATCGGTCGTATTGGGATAATCCTCCATGATATGTGGAGTGAGCCACACCTTCTTAATCCCGGCCTCCTCATAACGTTTCAACACTTCGAGGGAGCTGTCCATCGTGCGTATGCCATCATCAACTCCCGGAAGGATATGGGAATGCCAGTCGGTGAAACCCTGAAACATTCCTGATTTTTCTAATTTATCTACTTTATTGAATAGCCACATTGTCGGATTAAATAAGAGGTTGGAGATTATTATGAGTGAAGGAAAGGAGAATAGTTGAGCGTTCTATGAGCCATAGTAGCCATAGCTTCCGTATGTGCGGCTGCGGCTGTGTTCTGAATCCGTGCCGTTAAGGATAAGGCTCATGTTCTTGAAGCGTTTATCCTTATATATGGCATCAATTTCAACAACCGCACTCTTATTGAGGACACCTGCGCGCACAATAAAGAGAGTGCGATCCACATATTTTTCCAATATCTGTGTGTCAACCACTATATCCACAGGCGGGCAGTCAAGGAATATGTAGTCATAGTCGCTCTTTGCCTCTTTGAGCAATGTTCCGATGAGTCCGTTATCGAGCAATTCGGATGGATTGGGCGGACGGTGACCGATAGGAAGCACGAATACCCCCGGATGGTCCTCAACCTCTTTAACGAGCGACTGCCAATTATCGGTGCCTCCGGTGAGATAACTGCTCAATCCCTTCGAGGGCATCCCCACAAACTGGGAAGTGGAACCATGACGGAGGTCGCCATCTATTATCAAAACCTTCTTACCTTTCAAGGCAAATGAGGCAGCAAGATTGAAGGCTATAAACGATTTTCCGCTACCGGGATTAAAGGAAGTGAGCATAATCACATTGGTGGGCTGATTCTTGACCATGAAATCTATATTTCCTCTAATGATTCGGAACGACTCGCTCACAGCATCGCGACTTCCTTCCTTAACAGCCACCACCACATTTTCAAGGTCTTTACTGTTTTTCTTGATTTTACCCGCTTTTCCATCGTGAAGTCCCTTGCGATGCCGACGGTCAACCAACGGTATCTCTCCGGCAAAAGGAGTTGCCATGCGTTCAAGGTCTTTGCGCCCCCTCACCTTCTCATCAAGATAAATTGAGAAGTAGATCCACAATGCCGGGAAGAGGATCGCAATAAGGAAAGCCACGCCAAGGATTATGGCAGTCTTAGGAGAAACCGGGCGCACGGGCCCCATTGGAGGAGTAAGGATGCGAGTGTTGTATGCCGTGAAAGTTTGGGTGAGTTCATTTTCCTCACGCTTCTGGAGAAGGAAGAGATAAAGGGATTCCTTCACTTTCTGCTGACGCTCCACGCTGAGAAGATATTTGGCCTGGGTCGGACCAGAAGAAAGCTGACTTTCAGTGGAGTTTTTCGCTCCCTTCATATTGTTGAGCGAAGCCTGAAGGGCTGCAACATGAGTTGAAATGCCTCTCACAATAGCGTCACGCAAGCCACGAAGCTGCGCATCATAATCAAGCACAAGAGGGTTGACATCGGAGGAACTCTCGGCCAGATTATTACGGGTCAGCAAGAGGTTGTTGTAAGAGGCAATCTGCGTTTCGAGCTGAACACTACCGATACCTGTATTCACAGGAATGACGCTGTTCATGTTGGCTGGATTCACCACATAATCCTTCACAAAGGCCGCCATCGACATCTCATTGGTCATCTTCAGCATTTCATTGGTGAGCTTGGCGTTCTGCTCCATGTTGAGCTTTGCAGCCTCCTTAAGATCGGGAACAAGATGTTCGGATTTATATTTAGAGATATCGCTGTCAACGACACCGAGTTCATTCTCAATTATCTTTAAACGCTCGTCGATAAAATCGGAAGTGGCCACTGCTATACGGTTCTTATCGTCCATCCAATTCTGGTTATAGACATCCAGTATTGTGTTAAGAACCGTCACGGCACGCTCCACGGAAGTGTCTTTTATAGTCAGCTCGATAACATCTGCATCGGTATCAACCAAATCCACATTCAAAGCAGCGCTGTAGTCATCGACCGCATCCATTTTTCCTTGGTGGGCCACACATATCACTGCATTGTCATCCTTGTCCTTTTTTACGGGTTTCTTATAATCGGGATTGGCAGAAAGCACCACGCGACCTATTGGAGTGCGAATTGCTTTTCCATCAATCTTGCCCCTCACTTCCTCATCATATTTATGTTTTCCGGAAGAATCAACCTTATAGAATCTGAAGAGCCGGACGTCACCATTTGGAAGGGATTCAACACGGAAGCCAGCGGCGTTCTCTTCGTTCACATCAGCCATTATGGCTGTAAAAGGAAGAGTGGTGCCGAAAAGAGTGGTGCCATGGAAGAGACCCTTTTCCACATAATTCATATCGAGGTCGAGACGATCGACCACTTCATACATCACGGCCGGCGATGAAAGAGCTATAATCTCATTATATACATTTGAGCGACCGCCTCCTATTCCGAAAGCCGAGAAAGCGCTTGTGATATCACTCATCGGACCGTTGCTATCCTCATCCTTGATGAGAACCTCCATACTCCTTTTGTATTTCGGCTCCTGGCGAAGGACAAACAGCACCCCGATTCCACATATAACTATGATTGAAAGCAGAAACCATTTCCATTTCCGCCAGCATAATTTCAGATATTCGCTAAATGAGAAGGCGTTTCCCTCTCCTGAAGATTTTGAATAGCTTTTTGATTCTTCCATAACGTTTTCACCGGAAATCGGATCAACCGACCTCTTTTCGCAATGATTCTTCGGCTATATAAAAAGACGTGAATTTCGCGCGATTATTGCGTTGCTTAGCCTGCTTCTCTTTCAGCAGAGAAACAACGGCGCATTTTTCGTTTTTATTTGTTGAGGAACACGGCGAGAGTAGTAACAACCGATGTAAGCAGCGACGCCACTGAAATCCAGAACCCTACACTAAGCGCATTGTTTCCATTGACTGTGGTGGCGCGTTTCTGCATCTGGTTGGGCTCCACATATATCACATCCCCCTGCTGAAGATAAAAGGCCGGCGAGGAGGCAAGTGAGGTGGCGTTGGTCAGGTCGAGCGTATAGGTGTGGAGTTTTCCGTTTTCCTCACGCAACACCTTTATATTCTCTCTTTGCCCGGTGAGGGTGAGATCGCCTGCCATCGACAAAGCATCAAGAATGGTCAATTTATCTTTGTTTATATCATATCGCCCAGGACTTCTGACTTCGCCCAAGATATTGACGCCGCTGCTTAGGAAATCAACAACCACAGTTGGATCTTTCACCAAATTTCGACCCACCAACTCCCCTTTTATATATCCTGAGAGTTCGCCGCGCGTCATGCCTGCTATATGAAGAGTTCCGAGCACCGGAAAGTCGATATCTCCCTGGCTATCCACTGTATAGCTTGCCACGCTTTCGGATGTGGTGCCGGCATTTGCACGAAGATGAACATTGTCGCCTACCGGCGAGCCACCGATCCCGACCCGGGTGGCATAGATGGGAAGGTTAAAGAGATCGGAAATTGCGGGGTCTTTCGATTTAACTATGATCGACAATTTGTCGCCGGGCTGCACAGTGATCTGCTTGGCCGAGGCCATCTCTATTATTAAATTAGAGTCGGCATCCTGAAAATAGGTCACATCTTTAGGCACCTTGCAGCCAGTCAGAACTGCGCAAACCGCTAACCCAACAAGAGATAACTTTATATTTTTTGAGTTCATATTTATTAATCTGATCTGAAATCTTATTTTTCTTTTCTAATCAAAGAGCGAGACATTGAGCCTCTTCTCCCTACGCCTTATAGCGGAAGTGAGATAAAGGTTGAGGCATGTCCACAGTGCCACATCTCCCAGCACAAGCCATGTTGGAGCCACATAACAGGAGAGCCTGAAATTGGCCACTATCAGAATTGCATCCCATAAAAGAATCACGACCAATGCTTTGCTTTGGGCAAACCCCAGGGCAAGAAGTTTGTGATGAATATGGCTTTTATCGGGAAGGAAAGGATTCCGGCGCTTTCTTATGCGATGAAGAAACACCCGGACCACATCAAAACATGGTATTATTATCGGTATGATAGCAAGGATAAAGAGGTTATAATCGCCTATTCCACTTCCGGTTTCTGACGCGAGGTTGGCAACTTTGAGGGAAAGGAACACAAGGATAAGGCCAATGGTGAGTGAGCCTGTGTCGCCCATGAATATCTTGGTGTGAGAGGCAGCCTTGCCAAAGACATTATAATAGAAGAAAGGGAGGAGGGTTCCTAAAGAGGCGCCTGCTATCAGCATGGGGATATATTGGCCAGCCGAATAAAAGAGATAGGAATACCATGCAAAGGCCACTATGCTCAGACCCGAGGCCAACCCGTCGATGCCGTCGATAAGATTTATGGCATTCAACACATAGATAACGAAGAAAACCGCGAGCACCCATCCCACCCATGGAACCACATCCGTTATCCATAAGAAACCGAAAAGGTTTTTAACCCAGAGCCCTGATAAGACTATCAACACTCCGCCTATTATTTGAAAAAGGAATTTTGCGCGATAGCGCACTCCTATAAGATCGTCGGCTATTCCTAAAAGATAGATGAGCAAAAGAGAGGAGGCAAGGAAAAGGAGCTCCGTGGCAACCCCTGACAGAGCCGGGATTATATCGGAGTGGAAAAATCGTAAATTCAAACCGATGCACAAACATAAAGCCACTCCCAACGAGGGGAGAAATGAGATTCCTCCCAAGCGGGGCACCACACCCCGGTGGATTTTCCGGTCGTCAACGGAGTCATATAGATTACACCGGAAGGCTATCAATAAGATCTTGGGGATGATAAAAGCCGCCAAGAGGATAGCTGCAACGATGATTATAATATAGTTTATTACCCAATAGTTCATGGAGATAGGTCAGATTGAGAGTTACTTTGTTCTCTCTTTGATTAGTATTTGTCCCTCTTTTTAGCTAACGATGCCGGAGGAAACATCTACAAAATTACAATTATTTTCCTTAGGAATCAAATAACATTCTCCTCTTTTTATCTTTTTCTGATATTTATGCGCGGATTAAGCCACATTTTCCAACATTTTTATCCTATACTTCCTCAGCTGAATAATATTTGCTAATTTTGCAGCGTAAAAACCCTCCGCCGTTTATTCCATTTTCGCTTTCGGGCAAATGGGCGGAGAGAAAATAAATTTCAACTATGTCAACTAACACGACCGACAATGCACGCAAGGTGACTACACGTCGACTTGCGGAAATGAAACAAAGAGGAGAGAAGATCTCAATGCTCACTGCCTACGATTATTCTTCGGCTAAGATTATCGATCAGGCCGGAATCGATGTGATATTGGTGGGCGATTCCGCTTCTAATGTCATGGCGGGAAATGTCACCACTCTCCCTATTACCCTGGATCAGATGATCTATCATGGCAAATCAGTGATCAAAGCTGTCAACCGAGCTTTGGTGGTTGTTGACCTCCCTTTCGGGTCGTATCAAGGAAATCCGATGGAGGCATTAGCTTCAGCGATACGAATAATGAAGGAGAGCCACGCCGAGGCTGTAAAGATTGAGGGCGGTTCGGAAATTCGCGAATCGGTGGAACGAATCCTGAGCGCGGGCATTCCTGTGATGGGTCATCTCGGTCTCACTCCTCAGAGCATTAATAAATTTGGAACTTACGCTGTGCGTGCGCGCGAAGAGGAGGAGGCTAACAAACTTATTTCCGATGCCAAGCTACTTGAGGATTTGGGATGTTTCGCCATTGTGCTTGAAAAGATTCCCGCCAAGTTAGCTAAGAGAGTGGCTGATGAGCTCACCATTCCTGTGATTGGAATCGGGGCCGGCGGTGGATGCGACGGACAGGTGCTTGTGATGCACGATATGCTGGGCATAAATCAAGGTTTCTCTCCCCGTTTTCTTCGCCGCTATGCGGATGTTGCCGGCGTGATGACAGATGCCGTAAGCCGATATATCGAGGATGTGAAATCTGGCGATTTCCCGAATGAATCGGAGTCTTACTAAATCCGAATCAGAACCTGCTAAATCTGAATCTTTTTAAAGCCTAATCTTATCGAGCAAAAGAGCCAAAGGCTCTTACACAGAAACAAACAAAGATGCTGCTTAACTTGTCATCTGTTTGTTTAGGCGTAAGAGCCTTTGGCTCTTTGATAAAATGAGTAAAATAAAATGAAAAAAAAATAATAAGGCCAAGAAGATTAATCTTCTTGGCCTTATATTAAACTCAGTCGGGGTGACAAGATTCGAACTTGCGACCACACGCCCCCCAGACGCGTACTCTAAACCGGGCTGAGCTACACCCCGAATGATGCTTTCAAGAAGTATTTTTTCGTTTCCTTCCCGATTGCGAGTGCAAAATTACAATTAATTTTTCATTCCACCAAATTTTAAGCAAGAATTTTTCAAAAAAATTTATTTTTTACTTTTTCCGACATTTTTATCTCCTTTTATTTTGCCACATCATTTATTTGTCTTAACTTTGCAAACGCAAAGAGGACAAAGTTCTCATTTTTTGAATTAACTTGGTTGTCTCAACAGGTGCGGTAGTTCAGTTGGTTAGAATACATGCCTGTCACGCATGGGGTCGCGGG
>CAZXGU010000064.1:0-15732 GCA_964640375.1 uncultured Sangeribacter sp.
TTCCATTAAATCTATAGAAAATCCCTGTATTTCCCAGTCGCTTTGGGTTTGTAGGCCATAGCACACATCTTGCATGTGAGCTGCAAATCCTCATGGACTGAACTTTTACTTTACCCTTATATTCTTTTCCAGGAACTAAAACCTGACGTTTTTGGAATCATCACAAAAAGACAGTGCTTTTAAGAATCTTTCTGAGATATTTCCAAAAAGCACAGCCTTTAGTTTGCTTATAAATAAAAATAAGAGTTCTGAGACCGTACCGGGAACGTTCTTATCCATTCTGCGAGCACCCTTAAACTTATGTGGAAAGGAGAAGCTGAGGAGATTCACCTCAATATTTATATTCCCTAAACTGCAGCATTAAAGAGTCATCACCATTCCTCCATATTTTTCTACGCACCCAGTTTCCTTTATCGTCGAATTCATAGTCAATGATATTTAACACAAAATCCATGCCTGAAAAAAATCCTTCGCAAGTTTTACCCACAATCTTTATAGGCAGGCCCTGGGCGTTATAGGTAATCTTAAAATCCTCCCAGCAGCCGTCGAATGCATCCAGACCAACGACGTCAGATGATTCACTTACAAATTTGTAAGTAGTGGGCAATCCATCCTTATATTCGATGACATAATCACATGGCACCAATGCACTGGTGGAATAATCCATTATGTCTTCCGCCTTAAGTTCAGGGAAATCCTTTACTTTTCCGTTTACAAACTGATAACCGAACATAGTGTCGCTCATTTCGTCAATGTCACCATTTTCAAGTGCCCTCTGATATTCCGACGATTTTGTTAAGTTATATGGAGAAAGATCGGAAACAACCCAATCCTCCACGCTCCATTGCGTCAGACTTTTGCAGGGCGTTTTAATTCCTAACACTTTATAAATTGGTGAATTGGCACCGTTGCCAGAACTTGACGAGGTTTGAGCACAAACACCCTCACTTGCCCATAAACCCAATGAAATAGTAAGACAAAGAATAGTTTTTCTCATAATGTTACGCAATGCTTAAAAGTTATAACTCCACATTTTCAAATTCTATTTCACAAAGATACATACAAATCTTGGAATTCCAAATTCCATTTTGTTCCATTCCCTGCCCCGGGCAGCATCTACCGACAGAGTCGGTTGAATCTCTCTTAACCCCTGATTGGCGACCCCGGGGAGCCGACAATCTAATTAATTCAAATGCCTCATGTGGTTTAAAAATCCATAAATGAAGGATGGTTTTTTTTGCTCGCAGAAGAAAAAGAACTGACTCAGAGGGTTCTTTTCCATTCCGTGAATACCCTTTACACTTGTGTAACTTGAATTTCTAATTAAAATGGAGTAAAATGGAATTTTGTTGGATTAATGCTTATTAGTAATTTTGTAGTTATTTGACAAACTCTGATTCTTTCATTTATTTACATCAAGAAAACGATATGAAAAAATACATATTCCTCATTGCTATTCTTCTTACATCAACGATCTTAAATTTTGCCCAGAATCCGGTGACTTTTATGAAAAAAGGTAAATATGGGCTTATGGATTCTAAAACGGGTAAAGAGCTTCATAAAGCCCAATATGATTCTATCCATCCCTTCGAGGGGAAGTATGCGTTGGTGGAAAAGAAAGGAAAATTCGGACTCCTCAAAAAAGATGGAAGCGAATACCTTCCCTGTAAATATTCCAAAATTTTGTTTCCGGTGTTCGAGTCTCGAATGGCGGGTGACTACTTTTGGGTATCAAAAGATGGAAAGAAATATTTTGCCACTGCCGCAGAAAGATATTATGAAGACACTTTTGACGACGTGTTCTACGGTCCCAACGGCTATTGGTACACCAAAGAAGGAAACCGTTGGATCGTACGCACGAGCATGGATTATGGCCGACCTCTCGAAGGCAATCCCCCGACACGAACCACACTCGATAATGGCTACTTCTTATTTGACAATGTGCTCTACTCTCCAGATGGAAAGAAAATGAAGGAGGGGATTAAGGAGGCTAAACTCAAAGTGTTATCGGGTAATGAATTTTATTTCTTTACCTCCGACAATAAGATTGTTGGTTTGATGCATAAGACGAAGCTTAATTTCTACGATAAAATTAAATCCATTAAACTTCCTGATTCCAAGGAACCTCTTCTGAAATTCTCCGCTGATTCCATTAAGGATCACAGCATTGGGGTTATCGGAAGTTCAGTCTATGTTATAGTTCCTTTTCTGAAAAATAACAGTTCGTTGAATGCAATTGTTGATCCCAATACGCATTTAATGGGCGTGTTAACAGATAATGACTTAGCAGTACCAATACAATGCACAAATATTTCAATTGATGACTCCGGATACAAGGTTAATGGGAAGTCTTTGGTTTACTTCACCATTGAAAGCAACAAGCCGATTAGATTCGAACAGGGTCTAAATCGAGAATTAAATAAAATAGGCTATCCCTATTTGATTATAACAAAATACCCATATTTCTCTAATCTTTATAATAGCGATGGCACGAAGATAGCGGAAGATTTCAGCAACTTGAGTTATAATGGAAAAGTATTGTCGTTAACTGAAGATGGAAAAACCGTAAAAATGACACTTGACGGCCACCGTGATATTGAAGGATATGATGAGACAATCAGAGATAGAATGTGGGGATTTGGGGATGGGGATATAATTGTGAAAAAGAATGGGAAATATGGTCTTTACAGGGAGGGTGAAGGAGAGGTCATTCCTCCGCTTTATGATAAATTATCCCGAAACATGAATCATATTTGGGTCACTAAAGATGGCTTGCAAGGCCTTTACTATATCAACGGTGAATTAATGATAGAACCCAAGTATAAGTGGATTAAAATAGCCTCAGATAGAAAAGAGCCCTCACAAAACCATTATTTTGTCAAGTCATCTTCTGGGGCAGTAGGAATGGTTGATCGCTATGGAAAGATCGTATTACCATTTGGGACCGTTGATCGATTTGATTTCGAGACCTTTAGTAATCTTGTCTATGTGCTATTTAATGATGAAGATAAGATATGCAAGGTATTCAAAAATGGGAAAATGGGATTTTTAGATTTAACAACTCATAAGGTTGTTGTTCCATGTCTCTATGAAGATGGCACAGAGCAATACAGCAATGACTGGTATCCCAAAACCCGAATTGCGGTGGCAAGAGAACTGCCCAACAGAAATATTGTAATAGATATCTATTCAGTAAAAGGAGGCAAGATCGCGTCGCGCACTTTTTCTCAAAATGAAAAAATGTCAATGCTTTATTTTATGGAAAAACAATTAAATGTAGATCTTTACATATTAGACTAAGTGTACGAACCTATAGTGTTCTAAAAGAAAACGGCTGCAAATATTCCCTTATTTGCAGCTTTTTTGGTTTTAATTATCGGACAATCATTCATTCAATTGTCCGTTTTCGGACACCATATTTTAAAAATAATAACTGATAATCAACATTTTAATTCTTTGGCATTTCGATTGTAATGTTTTTGGCAGAGCGGACAACCATTCCGCATTGCAATTGATATGGATAGAGAATTAACAAAAGAGGAACGGCGTAAAAGCACTCGCAAATTATGGATAAAGGTGACCGTGACAATGGCGGCTATCTTTAGCATTATCGCTCTCTGCTACATATTCATCGGTGAAAAGATTGATGAAAAATCTCTTACTATAGGTCGTGCTGAAACAGGTACGCTTGAAAGCAGCGTGGTCGGGAGCGGTAAAATTGTGCCTCTCTACGAGCAAGCCATAGTCTCCCCCGTCGCAACAAAGATATTGGAAGTGTATTGCAACGAAGGAGATGTTGTAGAGACAGGCCAGTCGCTTCTTCGTCTCGACCTCCAGTCGGCTGAAATCGACCTTCGCCGTAAAGCCGACGAGGTAAGCATGAAGAAAAACGAAATCGAGCAAACCTCTCTAAGCTCATCAACCTATATCACCGACCTTGAAATGAAAATCAAGGCTAAAGAGATGGCCGTGAGTCACCTCAAAGCCGAAGTGGCCAACGAGCGACGCCTCGACAGCATAGGGAGCGGAACAGGCGATAGAATACGTGAAGCCGAACTCGCCTACTCCACAGGTCTCCTCGAACTCCAACAGCTTAAAACTCAATTAGCCAACGAAAGGAAATCACATGCTGCTTCTTTACGCTCCAAACAATTGGAGGGTAGTATCTCGGAGAGAGACCTACAGGAAATGCAACGAACCATGGAAGATGCCCGGATTTGCACTTCTAAAGCAGGAACTGTGACATATCTTAATAAGAACATTGGAACAAGCATATCGCCCGGTGAAAAATTAGCCGTTATCTCCGATTTATCCCATTTCAAAATAAACGGAGAGATTGCAGAAAGCTACGCCGACAAACTCTCTCCAGGCCAAGCAGTCAACGTCAGAATAGGGAAAAACATTCTTAAAGGCACTATCGCTTCGGTCTCCCCACAAAGCCATGCCGGAGTGGTTGATTTCACGGTGCTCTTAGAAGATGACACATCAAAGTTTCTCCGTTCCGGTCTTAAAGCCGAGATTAACATTATTTACGATTACCGAGAAAATGTTGTGAGAATCCCTAACGGCTCCTATTTCTCAGGTCCCGGAAGCTACGAATTATTCGTAAAGACCTCTGATAAGAAACTTGAAAAAAGAACTGTCTCCTTAGGCGACAGCAACTTTGATTTTGTCGAGGTCAAGTCGGGACTAAAACCGGGGGAACAGGTTGTCACATCCGACATGTCGGCTTATAAAAACAGGAAATCGCTAAACTTGAAATAAAACGCTAAAATCATGAATATTATCAGCTTAAAAAATGTAAGCAAGGTCTATCGGACAAAAGAAGTTGAAACCCTTGCACTCGAAAACGTGAACCTCTCCATTCGCGAAGGGGAATTTGTAAGCATCATGGGACCATCCGGTTGCGGCAAGTCAACATTACTGAATATTATCGGTTTGCTCGACAATCCAACCGAAGGAACTGTGGATATCCTCAATTCGGAAACAAAAAAAATGAACGATATAACATTGTCTCATTTCCGCAACGAAAATATCGGTTTCGTTTTTCAGAGTTTCCACCTTATCCCTTCTCTAAATGTGATCGATAATGTGGCCCTCCCATTAAGCTATAGAAAAGGAATAAATGGTAGCGAGCGCCGTCAACGGGCCACAGAAGTCTTGACACGCCTTGGAATGAGTCACAGAATGAGGCATTTCCCTCCTCAGCTCTCCGGAGGTCAATGCCAGAGAGTGGCAATTGCCCGAGCTCTCGTAGGCGATCCTAAAATAATCCTTGCCGACGAACCCACAGGTAACCTTGATTCAAAAATGGGACAGGAGGTGATGGATATTCTTCATCGACTCAACAAAGAGGATGGTCGCACAATAGTCATGGTGACCCATAATGAACATCAGGCGCGCACCACAGATCGAATCATCCGTTTCTTCGACGGCCGTGAAGTGGAAGGCTAAGACCTCTGTCTATTTTTTTACTCCTAATTTCCTTTTACAATGAAACACCTACACCAGATATATTATGAAATGAAGCATCAGAAAATGATGACCTGGGTGTCGATTTCCGGCACTGCGCTCGCCATTTTCTTAGTGATGGTTTTTTATCTCGTTGACAGTTTCAACACAGTAGAAGTTGCTCCTGAATCTAATAGAGGTCGCATCTTGGTCGGAGAGAACTTAGAGATAGCTGAAGAAAATGCCAGCGCCTCCGGTTCAGTCAACTATCAAGAAGCCTCCCGGCTCTACCATAATCTGCAGGGAGTGGAACGCGAATCCTTTATGTCTCATTGGATGTCGGAAAAGGATATCTCCTCAAAAGAAGGAGAATCAACCACTATAGATCTACACGCCGTGGACCATGAATTTTGGAATATCTATAATTTCAGATTCATAGATGGGAAACCGTTTAGTGAAGCAGATGTCAATTCCGGGTTAAAAAAAATTATTATAACCCGTTCACTCGCACGAAAGATTTTCGAAGAAGAGAATGTGACAGGACGTGAAGTCTTGTTAGGGATGAAACCATATACTGTTTCCGGAGTGATAGAAGACGCAAATCCGATTTTGAAAATAACCTCTGCTAATGCCTTTGTGCCATATACGCCCGAAGAAGTGGACACCAAAGGAGGGAGATTTGAAGGTTGGTTAGGAAACACTAAAGTCATTCTTCTTGTTAAGGAGGGAACTGATTTTTCAGACATTAGAAAACAGGTAAAGGAGCGTTTCGATAGGCTCCAATCCGAAGCAAGAAAGAGCGGATTTGAAATCACATATCATGGCCAACCCTACGACACCAAGACACTGTCAGGTTTCGTAGCAAGCAATCTCACCCCTACTCCCAAAAGCACTATGCGATGGCTCACTTACGCTTTCCTCATCCTCATTCCAGCAATTAACCTGAGCAGCATGACCCGCAGTCGCTTGCGTCATCGTGTAGGAGAGATTGGTATTCTTAGGGCCTTTGGAGCAAGCAGAATGTCAATTCTTGGGCAGGTGTTGATAGAAAACTTTATAATCACCATTATTGGAGGAATTATCGGTTTGATTCTCTGCTTTCTTTTCATGCTCTCTTTTTCTCACTTATTCTTCACCTTCGGGGTCGATTCCAACCTTTATGCTCGTCCCAACTTGAGCATGATTTTCACATGGCAAACATTTCTGTTGGCTTTGGCTTTCAGCTGTGTCCTTAATTTAGTAAGCGCGTTTATTCCATCCTGGAAAGCTTCTCGATTGAATCCTGCCGAAGCGATAAGGAAAATTAAGTAATCCTAAACATTAAGAGAAGAGAAATGAAAAGAAATTTATTCACCCAAATAAAGAATGAATGGACCGACAATATATGGATGATTGTCGAGCTTGCCATCGTTACCGGCGCAATTTGGTATATCCTAGTTTTATGTCTGGATGAAACAAGAGCAAAATTCTTGCCCACCGGGACTGATATAACCGATGTGTATAGGCTTTCCATAAATCCCGTCTATTCCGACAGTCCGGAATTCCAAATGCCTTTAGACACGACAAATTACTCCTATATTAAGGACCGAAATAACCTCTTAAACATTATCCGCCGTCACCCTCTTGTTGAAGCAGCAGGGATATCCCAAAACGGATTGCCTTACTATACGGGCGGCTGTTTTTCAGGATTCTCGTTATTAGGATCCAACGACACAATTCCCTATAGTGCAAACGAACGAACCGTCTCGCCCGATCTTGTCAAAGTGTTCCGCTATAAAAGCTTAACAGGGAAAAGTGAAGAACAACTTGAACAAATGCTTCGAGAAGGGAAAATTCTGCTCTCAAACAACATCTCCTATGAAAAGGAGGGTCGAGACCCAATGGAGTTGATAGGGAAAAAAGTTACTTATTTTGGTGACAGCACTTTTCAATTTATTGTTGGCGACGTAATCACCCATATTCTACGAACAGAATATGACTATCCGCGCGGAGGAACTGCAATTATGCCCATCTTGGAAGATAGTGTTTGGACTCAAGAGTTAAGCATAAGAGTTAAGCCTGGGAAAGGCCTGGAATTTGTGGAGGCTTTTAAAACCAATCCTGAATTAAGAAGATATGGAAACGTCTATCTCACCGATTTAACCAGTTTTGAAGATATTAGGTCTGCCGAGCAGCGAGATAACACAACATCCGTCACTTCCCGGCTTATCATGGTTTTCTTCCTTTTGGTTATCATCTTCTTAGGATTGTTAGGCACATTCTGGTTCCGTGTGCAACAACGCACGGGAGAGGTGGCAATAAGAATGGTCTGTGGTGCCACTCGAAGACAAATATTTTCCAGAGTGATTTCAGAAGGGTTGATTCTCCTACTGTTTGGCGTAATCCTTATTTCTGCTGTTCTTTGGCCTTTCTACGACAAAGTGGAAGTGGAGATTGATTGGACTGCTATCCTGATTTGCGAATTGGTTGCTGTGGCAGTAGTTGCCATTGGAGTTATAATAAGCCTTTTGTGGCCGGCAAGCAGGATAATGAAGATTCAACCCGCAATTGCAATCAAGGAGGAGTAACCCACATCAAGACAAACAGAATGAAAAGAAGAATAACACAGTTCCTTATACTTTCAATAGCGACGCTTCCTGTCTTCGGACAGGAGGCATCTTCATTTCCAATTTCCAATGAGAAAGCAGTCGCGCTTTCGCTCGAACAAGCCATGAATCGGTCGAGAAGTGTGAGCGTTGACTCTGAACTGGCGCGGAATCAACTCCGCTCCGCCTATTGGAGCTATCGGGCTTATAGAGCCCAACTTTTACCTGAAGTAGCTTTCAAAGGGAATCTTCCTTCTTATCATAAACAATATTCCTCTTATATGAATGAAGAGGGAAATTACAGTTTCGTGCATAATAATTATCTGCAACTCACGGGCGAAATCTCTGTAAAACAAAATATATGGCTCACAGGTGGCGTCTTTGCAGTCAACACCTATCTTGATTACTACCGGCAATTGGGAGGTGGAGATTACAATCGCTTTATGTCGATTCCAATATCAATAACTCTTACTCAGCCAATATTTGGTGTCAACAATATTAAATGGAACAGGAAAATCGAACCGGTCCGTTATGAGGAGGCCAAAGCAGCATTTATGAGTGCGACAGAGAATGCGGCCGAAAATGCCATCCGTTACTATTTCTCCTTAATTATGGCTCAGGAAAACTTGAACATTGCCTCCCAGAATCTTGAAAATGCCTCACGGCTTTACGAAGTGGCCAAAGAGAAACGGGAGATGGGGCGCATCAGTCAGAACGACTTGCTGCAAATGGAACTTAATCTGCTCAATGCCCAAACCGACCATACTAATTATGTGAGCGAAGTGAAAAATTGCATGTTCCAACTTCGTTCTTTCCTTGATTATGATGAAAGCGTAAATATCCTAACAGCACTCCCTCTTAATGTGCCGGAAGTGGAAATTAACTATGACGATGCGCTTAACCGTGCACTAACCAATAACAGTTTCTCCAAACAGATGCTACGTCTCCAAATGGAAGCTGACTATGAAGTGGCAAAGGCTAAAGGTGCCCAACGAGAAATAAATCTCTTCGCCCAATTGGGTTACACAGGAACCGACCATAAATTTACGGGAGCCTATTCCACGCTGCGTCCCAATCAGGTGGTAGAGATCGGTTTTGAGATTCCAATATTAGATTGGGGGCGCCGGAAGGGTGAGGTGAAAGTGGCGCAGAGCAACCGGAAACTTGTGGAAAGCCAAGTGAGACAAGAAACTCAGAATTTCCGGCAGAATCTATTCATACTTATTGAACGATATGGCAATCAGCTTCAGCAGCTTCAAACGGCTCGACGTGCGGATGAAATTGCTCAAAAGCGCTACGAAACAAACGTGGAAACATATCTCATTGGCAAAATATCCACTCTCGACCTTAATGATTCGAGAGTGAAAAAAGATGAGGCACGAAGAGAATATATTAATGAACTTTACCTTTTCTGGCTATATTACTATCAGATAAGGAGCCTTACCCTTTGGGATTACGCATCGGGGTGCGCGATAGATAGCGATATTGAAGCTATTCTCCGTTAGGCTGGAGGAATTAGTGTTCTTTACTTTTTCCCTTTTCATCGGATTTTTGTAATTTTGTCTTGACTATGATTTTGATAATAGATGATGACTATGCGGTTCGAAGCTCGTTGAAACTACTTCTTCGCCGAGCCGGTTATTCTTCGGAAGAGGCCTCCTCTCCCGAAGAAGCCCTTTTAAAAGCTCGCAAGGAAAAGTTTGAACTCATATTAATGGATATGAACTATTCCATTTCCACCACAGGAGAGGAGGGATTGGAATTGCTGATGAAGATGAGAATCTTTCAACCCGACACTCCCGTGATTCTCATCACTGCCTGGGGAAGCATAGAGTTAGCTGTGGAAGGGATGAGAAGCGGCGCCTACGACTTCATCACCAAACCATGGGATAACCGTGCCCTGCTTCAGCGAATAGAAACTGCCATCAGCCTTAATGCTGACTTGAATCGTAAAGATAACATTGAGAATATTCCTTTCGACAGAGTCGGAATCATCGGCTCTGACCCTGCTCTTCTCGACCTATTGTCCACCGTAGAACGCATCGCACCAACCGACGCTTCGGTATTAATTCTTGGTGAGAATGGAACGGGCAAAGAGATGATAGCCAACGCCATTCATGCCAACAGTAAACGCCGACAGAATCCTTTTGTTATGGTGAATCTCGGAGGGATAGCCCAATCTCTTTTTGAAAGCGAGATGTTTGGACATGCCAAAGGAGCATTCACAGGAGCTGTGACAGCAAGAAAAGGTCGATTTGAAATGGCTGATAAAGGAACTATCTTCCTTGACGAAATAGGCGATCTTGATATGAGTTGTCAGGTGAAACTGCTCCGGGTGTTGCAACAGCACACTTTCGAACCCTTAGGCGATAGTCGCACACGCAAAGTGGATATACGGGTTGTCAGCGCAACTAATGCCGACCTGCCGGCAATGGTGGCTGACCGCACTTTTCGTGAAGATCTTTTTTATCGACTCAATCTTATTACTCTCCGGATGCCTCCCCTGCGCGAAAGAGCGGCCGATATTCCTGCTCTTTTACATCATTTCTTATCGCAGGCTGCTCTTTCCTCCAATCGCACCATCCCTGAAATTGACAGCGACACAATGGAATGGCTAATGCGTCTCCCCTATCCGGGCAATATCCGACAACTAAAGAATATGACAGAACGCGCTTTTTTGGTGGGTGGTAGCGTGCTTCACAAACAAGATTTCTTTACACCCGGTCTCTCGCCTGAGAACGATGCTGCTGAATCCTCATCCACTCTTGAATCTCGTGAACGTCGAAGCATAAAAGAAGCATTGGAAATTTCAAAAGGTAATCTTTCACAAGCTGCCAGAGCTTTAGGAATCACCAGGCAGGCTCTCTATCGCAGAATTGAAAAATATGGTTTAAACTAAGCATTGATTGATTATGGGCACTCGAAGCGTTTTTTGTTTGGTTCTTTTAGCCTTTGCCGGTGTGTTTGTTTCAGCAATATATCGGAATCAATTTGGTCCAATCCCATTTTTCATTGTTTCTGTTTTCGCTTTATTATCACTTATATTGCTCTATTTCCGAATTGTCTCCTCTAACAGAGCTGCACAAGTAGGATTGGATCTGCTAAGTGCGCAGGATTTTAACAGCAGGTTGAGAAAAGTGGGCGAACGCAATGCGGATAGGGTTGTGATTCTCTTTAACACCATGATTGATCGTCTAAGGGAAGAACGACTGAAAAATATTGAACAAGAGAGTCTGTTGATGCTCTTGCTCGACGCTTCCCCGATGGGAGTGGCCATTACGGATTTCGATGGCAAATTGACTATGTGCAATCCGGCTTTCCTGAAAATTAATGGTGTCAAAGATGATACAAGTCTGAAGGGAAAAAGTCCTGAGGAATGGCCAATCGACTTAGCGGAGAGGTTAAGCCGTCTAAAACTTGGCACCTCCGAACTTGTGAGTCTTGGAAATTCGATGCGCTATCGGTGTTATCATCTAAATTTCATGAGAAAGGGGTTTCCAAGAGATTTTTATTTGGTCGAAAGTTTGACTGAGGAGATGAGGGAGGCCGAAAGAAATGCCTACGAAAAGGTGATTCGGATTCTTTCCCATGAGGTCAACAATACAATGGGGGGAGTGAAATCGATATTCGACCTTTTGTCTGATTCTATAGAGAATCCAGATTTAAACGAAGCCATCGACAGCTGTGGCAGGAGATGCGATCAACTGAGTAAGTTTGTCACTTCCTACGCAGATGTGGTTCGCCTTCCGCAACCCATTTTAAAAGAATTCGACCTTGTGGAGGAAATCAATCGCCTTCTCCCATTCCTGAGAATGATGACGCGCGAAGGGGTGGAAGTGCTCACCGACATGCCCTCCAATAAGATTACCGTAAAAGCGGATTCCACTCAACTTCAACAAGTAATAATAAATGTGGTAAAAAATGCGGTAGAGAGTATCGAGGGAGAAGGATACGTCTTAATCCATATTTCTGAAGAAAAAGGGGAAGTAGGATTGGAGATAGTCAACAACGGAGCGCCTATTTCAGATGAAGTGGCAGCAAAAATGTTTCAACCATTTTTCACCAGTAAACCAAATGGCAAAGGAATAGGTTTGACATTAACAGCAGAAATCCTTACACGCCATAAAGCCCCCTTTCGTCTCTTCACAGACAAAGATGGCCTTACACGCTTTCAAATAAGACTCCATTCCTCCTGCTAAGGGGGAATAGAGCCTTTAATAATGAGGGTTCAGTTCAAAAATGACACACCCTCTTATACATTTAATTGTCCACTTTTAGTTAGCAAAATATCTAATAGAGAAACCCGAAGAGCCACAACGGAATCTTATTTCCTAAACCAAACTCAATATCATCTGCGGCAACAAAACTATCAGGTATATCCTTTATCTGGTCAAATCCCTTTCTTGCCCCTCCAACCTCAAATAAATAACGACCATCAACCAGCAAGTCTCCCTGCTTAGGATAGGTGACATCATGATTTTTAGCCATCATGGCAGCTAAGAAAGATTCTCTAACTTTTCCTTTATCAGCATATCCGAGAGCGTAAAGTAGAGATGTATTATTAAGTAATACTTTCTGTGGCTTAACCATAGATTTAGGATTGCGTTCCGACTTAAAATAAAGGAGCCGTAGAATCTGCGACCTATCAAGAAGGGACAAAATCTTTATCAATTGGTTTGGAGAGACCTGTAACAATTCGGCTGTCAATTTCACATTAAGGGGAGAAGGCGACTGGCTGGCCATCATTGCCAAAAGTTGTTTCGTTTTCAACAAGGTGGCATACTCCACATTTTCTACAGCTGGTATATCATTGTCTATAACAGAGGCCACCATATTATTAACACGTATAAGATAGTCGGTCTCAGTTTCTGTAGTATAGAAAGGATAAAATCCGCCAACAAGATATTTATGAAACATTTTCACAATGTCTATATCAGCAGTAATCAAACCTACTATTTCATTATGATTATAAAGAAGGTCCGGGAGCGAATAAGAAGGAAAAGAATACCCTTCGAATTTTAGATATTCTCTAAAAGACAATCCCGGTAGTGAATATAATAGACATCTTCTTGACAAATCCGCAACAGAATTATCTATCTCAAGAAGAGATGATCCTGTGAAAGCAATGTGTAATTCTGGAAAGAAATCATATAGATTTTTAATCTGACGTTCCCAGCCACGTAAACGATGCACCTCATCAATGAAAAGATGCGTTATACCTTCTGTATCGCATTTTTCTGCAAGCTCCATAAGAGTGTTTGAGGCAAACCATAAATCATCTAAGGAAACATATAGCGCCTTCGAATAATCATGAAAGGTCAATTTAATTCGTTGAAGAAGCATTGTGGTCTTCCCTACTCCCCTTGGACCCTTAATTCCAATTAGTCGGGTATCCCAAGAAATCTCATTGTACAAAGGTCGAAGATGGTCTGTTGAGGTCAGTTTCAAAAGACGCAAGTATTGTCGTTTTAGAGTCTCCATGTCATATTTTTTTGCAAAGATAACTAAAAAATCTTCTTTACAGAAATGAATTCGCCAAAATCATCTTTATAAAGATGATTTTATAAAATTCTTTTCTTTAGAGATGATTTAAAGCAAATCTTCTCTGCAGAAATGACAAACATGGCTGAGACACTGGAACCCCTTACCCTTCAACTACTTCAAAACAATTGTAATTGCCCCAGCATGTTCTTAGGCTCTATTCCCCAAAAATTGTTAATGCAGGGGGCGGAGCCTAACACCCTTATGCTCCAAAAGCTCCTTTCTGAATAGATTTAAGCCAAAAAGTAAAGTAAGTATGAAGAATATTTATTAACTTTGCATAATACTATTAGGTTTACAATTTTATCATGAAATTCAAAAGGAATTTTCTTTATTTCACCTGCGTTTTAGGAACCGCAACTGCATTGTCGGTTTCTTCTTGCAGCAAAAATGACGATATCATTAATGAAGAATTTGAAGATTTCGATTCTTCCAATAAAGATTTAAATCAGGAAACGATAGAGGTTTCTTTCCCGGCTGCCCTTATTGGGAATCTTGGTGAGTCGGAAGAAGATTTAAGAAAAAGTTTTACAAATATCGTTGACCCACAAAAGGCCAAAATTATAGTTATAGATAGCCGTTCGATCAACGATAATGATGAAATTCTCCTAAACGCCTATAATCGTGATGCCATTATAGTGGTTCTCAATCCCGACGGAAAAGTGGTGGAAGAATGGAGCGATAATCATGACATTTTCTATGCCGGCCCGGAAGAGAACGAAAGTTGCTCTGCCTACGGTTTCAATGGACGCGGAATATATTATTCGGCTCGCAATCGGATTGTGATTGATGATGACGATGTGCCTCTATTCCATCTCTGTTCATGGGTGAATGAAGTATGCAGCAAACGATATAGCGCTGCCGATATCCGCTCAAAGGATATACAGAAACGATTCACTCCTCAGAGCATCACCCACACTTTCCCCATAAAGGTGGATGAGAAAAAAGTTGTTGACGGCCACTGGGCTCCCGCCGGTCAACTTGCCCTCAACACTACAGCCAGCGTCACCTACCAGATTTATCCCATTCACGCTTACGATGGCAACTCAACAGGTGATTACTATGCTGTGGAAGCCGAAATGGTTCTTCACAACGCACCTATGAATAATGGCACATGGTCGCGACGTCGTGGCGAGGAAATAATGCAATTAAGCGGATTCTATCTTAATCGTTGTGAGGTTACGGCTAATCTGCTGCGTAAATCTAACGGGCAGTTTGTAGAATCAACTTCTCATCAGTTTGCAGATGGAGCTTCGCCCCGTCCTGCTTCCACAATGGATGCGGCAACCTATGATCCCGGATTTAACTGGAATCTACCTGCCACTGTGACCGGAGGTATTCCCGATAATAAGGACTGCTATAAGCTAACTGCCTTCAACGACTGGACATGGAACAATTCCAATAGCATTGAGCTTCCAGGAGTGGCTATCCAAAACATTGAGGATGCGTCCAATGTCAAATATACTCTCGCAATTAATGGATTGCCGGGAGCAACTGATAATCTTGTAGTAACCGCAGTGCCTGACTTGGCCACCGGCGACCTTACCTTCAAATATTCCTGGATATGGTATGTGCCCGACATGGATGAGAATTCCACTGATAAGCTGTATATGCAGGTAGGTGTCAACCCTGTTTATCAGGCTTATCAATGGATAACAGACGGCAAGATGACTCTTGAAGAGTTTGAGAATGCTGTGCCGGAGAGTGTTTCACTCTTCCGCTTCCGCCTCACGCCTCCTAACAGGGTGGCTACAGGAAGTGCGATAATCAGAAACACTTCTCAAGATTCATACTATATCAGAGATATTAAGCTCTGGAGAAACAAGACAACTGATATGGAACCCGACGTAGTAGTGCCTCAGACCATTTCCACCACTACAGCTACAGGTGGTAGTGGAGTGAATGCCACAATGCTGATGCTACCCGTTGGCGACTATACCGTTCAGGGTTTAAGGTATTCTATGAAGGATGGCCAAAGTGTTGATGAGCATATTATCGTCAATACCACTCCTATCTCAGTGTCGATGGGTGGAAACCTTACAATCGACTTCGGGGCTGATATATTTACAGTGAAATAAAAACAAATGCCATAAAAAATGTGGGTCGCTTTACGGAGCGACCCACATTTTTTATCCCATTATAATCGCATGAATTA
>CAZXGU010000065.1:0-9548 GCA_964640375.1 uncultured Sangeribacter sp.
AGAATATGATGTCGGCAATCGTGGAGAGCAACCGCACGCGCAAGGATTTCATCGCCGACCAGGTGTTGCGTCTCGCCGGCTGGTATGATTACACCTCAACCAACACCTACGGCCATGCGCCCGAAAAAGAATGTGTGATAGGGGTATATCGTCTCACGATGAAATCCAACTCCGACAATTTCCGCCAGTCGAGCATCCAGGGTGTGATGAAACGCATCAAAGCCAAAGGCGCCACCGTTATCATCTACGAGCCCACCCTTGAAAACGGCACCACCTTCTTCGGTTCCCGAGTGGTTAATGATTTGGAAGAATTCAAACGTCTCTCCCAAGCCATCCTCGCCAACCGCACCAGCGCCGACCTCGCCGACGTAGAAGATAAAGTCTATACTCGCGACCTCTTCGCCCGCGACTAATAAAGAGCAGGCTGTTATGGAGAGGAGGCTATTATGGAGAGGAGGCGTCCCCGCCTCCTGAAAAATCACTCCCCCGGAGCCGGGGACGGCTCCGCTCCATAGGCGTTCCCGCCTCCTGAAGAAACTAAAGAATCCCCTTGGACCTAATCCCTCCAAAATCTCAAATCGCCGTAAACCAGAATTTAGAGAAGCAACCTTTGGGGTGGCTTCTCATATCCTATATGCTCTTTTGTGCCTAAAATCCTCGCGAATTTGTGCCTAAAATCCTCGCGAATTTGTGACTAAAATCCTCGCGAAGCCGTTTCCGTCGGAAGCTGTGCTTCGATAATCATATCCTCTCCCTTCCAAATTAAAATTTCCATTATAAATGAAAGTCGTATTATTAGCCGGAGGCTTCGGCTCGCGAATCTCTGAAGAATCGCAATTCAAGCCTAAGCCAATGATTGAGATCGGAGGCATGCCCATCTTATGGCATATAATGAAAGAATATGCTTATTACGGTTTCACTGAATTCATAATATGTGCCGGCTATAAGCAGGAATATATAAAACAATGGTTTGCCAACTATTTCCTATATAATTCCGATGTCACCTTTGATTATCGCGATGGCAAGAATGAGATGACCGTGCATCATAGCTACTGTGAGCCATGGAAAGTGACAGTGGTAGATACCGGTTATAATACCATGACTGGAGGCCGAATCAAACGCATTCAGGAATATGTAGGGAATGAACCCTTCCTCCTCACCTACGGTGACGGTGTCTGCGATGTGGAGATTGATAAATTAGTGGAATTTCACAAAAAGCACGGAAAATTAGCCACCCTCACCGCAGTGAAAATAGCGCAGGATAAAGGAATTTTGGATATTGGAGGAGACAATGCGGTGAAATCATTCCGGGAAAAGAGCATCAGCGACGGTGCTCCAATCAATGCAGGCTATATGGTTCTCGAACCCCAAATCTTTGATTACATCGAAGGCGACGACACGGTGTTTGAGCGCAAGCCTTTGGAAAAATTGGCTAATGAAGGCCAGCTGATGTCGTATATTCACGAAGGATTCTGGCAATGCATGGATAACACCCGTGAGAAAGCCAAGCTTGAGAAATTATTACAAGCCAACGTTGCGCCATGGAAGAGATGGGAGAGCGACGTGCCTAAAGGATTTTAATAAGAATATTATTTCTACACATATATGTCTAAGAAAGAAGAACTAAAGAAACAGATATTAGATCTGACAAGAGAGTATTATAAAGAGACTCATGGAGTTGAGAAAGAATTCAAACCCGGGGAAACCTTCGTCAACTATGGAGGTCGCTACTTCAACGATGAAGAGATGGTTAATCTTGTGGATTCCTCCCTTGATTTCTGGCTGACAGCCGGCCCATGGGCCACTAAATTTGAAAAGCAATTTGCTAAATGGTTAGGTGTCCGCTTCTGTTCTCTGACCAACTCCGGTTCTTCTGCCAATCTGCTTGCCTTCTCAGCGCTCACAGCCCCCGAACTTGGAGAACGTAGAATAAAGAGAGGTGATGAAGTGATAACAGTGGCATGTGGCTTCCCGACAACTGTAACCCCTTGCATCCAGTTTGGCGCAATCCCCGTTTTTATTGATGTCACTATTCCTGAATATAATATCGACATAACAAAACTTGAAGAAGCTTTATCTCCAAAAACTAAGGCCGTAATGATTGCTCACTCACTTGGCAATCCGTTCGACCTCAAATCTGTTAAGGAATTTTGCGACAAACATAACCTATGGCTTGTTGAAGACAACTGCGATGCCCTTGGCTCAACCTACGAAATAGCAGGTGAAATCCGCAAAACCGGCACAATAGGAGATCTTGGAACAAGCTCATTCTATCCTCCGCATCACATGACAATGGGTGAAGGAGGAGCCGTTTATACAAATAATCCGCTCCTTCATAAGCTCGTGAATTCCTATCGCGACTGGGGTCGCGATTGCTGGTGTATCGGAGGTGTTGATAATACCTGCGGATGTCGCTTCACCAAACAATTCGGTGAACTACCTCTTGGTTATGACCATAAATATGTATATTCCCATTTTGGGTATAACTTGAAAGTGACCGATATGCAGGCAGCCATTGGATGCGCACAGCTCGAAAAACTCGATGATATCGTTGAGCGTCGCCGTCACAACTTTAAAGTGCTCCGCGAAGGTCTCGAGGGTACACCTTGGCTCATCCTTCCCGAGCCTCAGAAAAACTCCAATCCCTCATGGTTCGGTTTCCTCATAACAGTGGAAAAGGGAGCGCCATTCACACGCAACGATCTTGCCAAGTATCTTGAAGCTCATAAGATTCAGACGCGCAACCTCTTTGCCGGCAATCTCCTAAAGCACCCTGCATTCGACGAAATGAAAAAGAGCGGCGAAGGATATCGGGTTGTAGGCGATTTGGTAAATACCGATCGAATCATGAACAACACCCTTTGGATTGGAGTCTATCCCGGAATGACCGATGAGATGCTCCGCTATATGGTTGAGACAATCAAACAATTTGTGGCTCAATACTCGAAATAATCTGATGGCAAACGTAGATATATTCGATAATTTCTATAAAGGGAAGAAAGTACTCGTCACGGGTCACACAGGATTTAAAGGTTCATGGCTCTCCATCTGGCTTCATGAATTAGGAGCGGAGGTGATAGGAGTGGGTCTTGACCCCTATTCGGAGAGAGACAATTTTGTTCTTTCCGGCATCGGCAAAAAGATAAAAGCTGATATCCGGGCCGACATCCGCGACGGTGAAAAGATGAAAGAGATTTTCAAGGAATATCAACCTGAAATTGTATTTCACCTTGCAGCGCAGCCACTTGTGCGTCTCAGCTACGATATTCCAGTGGAGACATATCAGACTAATGTGATGGGAACCATCAATATAATGGAAGCCATCCGCCAAACCGATTCCGTAAAAGTCGGAGTGATGATCACCACCGATAAATGCTACGAGAACAAGGAGCAGATATGGGGCTACCGAGAGAATGAGCCTATGGGTGGATACGATCCATATTCCTCCTCCAAAGGCGCAGCGGAAATCGCTATCTCCTCTTGGCGTCGCAGCTTCTTCAATCCCGATGATTATGACAAGCATGGAAAATCCATAGCCAGTGTTCGTGCCGGCAATGTGATAGGAGGGGGCGACTGGGCACTTGATCGAATCATCCCCGACTGTATCCGCGCTCTGGAATCAGGGAAAGCTATTGATATCCGTTCGCCAAAGGCCATCCGTCCATGGCAGCATGTTCTCGAACCATTAGGAGGATACATGTTATTGGCTCAAAAGATGTGGAAAAATCCTGTGGACTATTGCGAAGGATGGAACTTCGGACCTCGTGCTGAATCGATCTCCACGGTATGGGAAGTGGCATCGAGGGTGATAGATAACTACGGGAGTGGAGAACTGCGCGACCTTTCCGATCCCAATGCTCTACATGAAGCCAAGCTTCTGATGCTCGACATCTCCAAAGCCAAATTTCGCCTCGGCTGGGAACCGCGCATGAACATTGACCAAACCGTAGCACTCACCACCGACTGGTATAAAGAATATAAATCCATCCCTGTCTATGACTTGTGCAAAAGACAGATAGAAGAATACGTAAGGAAATAATATGCCAAGTTGTATAATAACTGGAGGCACGGGATACATTGGCTCGCATGTTGTGAAGCTCCTTCTCAAAGAGGGATGGAAAGTGGGTGTGATAGCTCAACCCAAATTTGGATATGGAAACATAGCGGATATAATTTCCGAAGTAGAGATTTTCGACTATACTGGCTCAATTAACACACTAATTGAATTTTTTAAGAAATTCAATGCAGATGTAGTTATGCACCTTGCAGCAGCCGTGATCACTAATTACAAGCCTGAACAGATACCATTATTGATTAACAGTAATATCGGATTTGGTACAGAGATTCTTGAAGCCATGCGTCAAAGCCGGACGCGTCTTTTCATTGGAACAGGTTCGTACTGGCAGAACTATAACTCTAAGGATTATAACCCAGTAGATTTATATGCAGCCACTAAAGAGGCGTTTGAAAAAATCTTGCAGTATTACGTTGATGCTTTTGGTATTAGAGCAATAACCCTTCGACTGTTTGATGTATATGGGGAAGATGACCGACGCCCGAAACTCTGGAATCTCCTTAAAGAAATAGCCGGTACAGACAACTCTATTGATCTTTCACCGGGAGAACAATATCTAGACATGGTTCATGTTGAAGATGTGGCAAGAGCCTATATGGCAGCCTACGAGCTTCTACACAGCAATGGGGAAATTGTAAATTTCATATATGGTGTTGCAACCGGAGTATTAAGGCCCCTAAAAGAAATAGTAGCCTTATTTCAGGACATTTTAGGAAAAAAGATAAATTGTAATTGGGGTGGGAAAGAATATAAAGAGAGGGAAGTGATGAGACCATGTCAGGATTATCAAATTTTACCCAACTGGCAACCGATTACATCTCTGGAAGAAGGATTCAGGAAATTTAAAAACTCAGCACAATGACACTGGATATACTCATCCCTACCTATAATCGTTCTAAATTCCTAATTAAGAATCTCGAACAACTGAGCATAATTATTTCCAGGTTCCCTTCTGAGAATATCGGGATAATAATTAGTGACAATGCTTCAACCGATGAAACGGGTAAGGCGGTGGAAGAGTTTATTCAAAATAATCCTTCGGTAAAAATAAGATATCATCGTCAAAAAGAGAATATCGGGTTCACCAGAAATTTTATATCAGTCCTTTCTCTGAGTAAGGCCGATTATATATTGACCCTTGGAGATGATGATTATATAGACGAAAGATATCTAAAAGAGGCGATTGAGTCAATAAAGAAAAATCCTGACATAACAGCCATTCTTCCTGCCTTCAATGCCATCGACGAGGAAGGAAATGAATTAGGATGGGGAAGGGATTTAGGACAAACCAGACGGCTATTCTTACCTTCAGTGGAGTCGGTTAAGCTTAACGCGGGGCGGGCTCACCAAGTTTCCGGAATCATCCTGAAAGGAGAGGGGTTGGAAGAAGCGCTGAAAGAGGAGGGAATCAATAATCTATATCCGCAGATATTCATAACAGCTTATTCTTGCCTAAAAGGAAAATGCCTTCATATTCCTGAATATCCGGTTGCAGTGACCCAGACCAATAATAAGGCATGGCGTTATGATGATGTCGGCTTATTAATAGACATCTTTCAGAACTTCAACGCTCTTCATTTATCACCATCCGAACAGTATTCTTTGGAACATGAGATGATAAAAACTCAGCGGTGGAGAGCCTTCAGGTATTTCAAGAATCCTCTTAGGCAAATGAGAGTGATATTTCAAATTGCCTTCAGCAAAAACACCTCCAATGTAGGCAAATTTCTTTTGCCTCCTTATCTGACCTATCTTTGGATGAGATTTCTTTCAAACGCTGTAAAGATAAAGCTAAAAAGATGGCTTCGATAAGGAAAGAACTGACCAAGGGTGTTTTCTGGATAGCGGTAGCGAAGTATTCCGGAATTATTATTTCGCTATTTATTACGGCTATCTTGGCTCGTAATGTCTCGCCGGCGGCTTTTGGTACGATGGCAGTTGCCACCGTAATTATGGCTTTCCTTGATATCTTCTCCGACATGGGCTTAGGAGTGGCCATAATTCAGTTTAAGGATTTGACCCAAAAGCAGATTAATTCTCTCTTTTCCATTAGTGTAATTATAGCTATCGTCTTAACCCTCCTTCTTTTCTTCTCCGCCGGGGCCGTAGCTAATTTTTATAACGACCAAACTCTTGTTCCAATAATAAAATGGCTGTGTATCTGCCTGTTTTTTAAATCGCTGAACATCATTCCCAACGGTATGATGCTGAAAAACAAGATGTTTCGGGCCATTGCAGTCAGAACATTGCTTTTTCAGATAATAGGAGGTGTTGGGGCTTGCTGGATGGCATTGACAGGGTGGGGAATCTATGCACTGTTGGTGAATCCAATCTTATCAGCAGTCGGCGTCTTCGGCTACAACTTTTACAATTTCCCACAGCGAACAGCCTGGCCAATTGATATGGGAGTGGTGAAGAAAGTATGGGGATATTCATTTTATCAATTTCTCTTTAGCTTCATCAATTATTTTTCCCGAAATGCGGATAAGCTTATAATTGGAAAATTCTTCTCGATGAAAGAGTTAGGGTATTATGAGAAATCCTATCGCTTAATGCAGCTTCCACTTCAGAATATAACATTTGTAATTACTCCTGTTCTTCATCCTATCCTCTCCTCACTTCAGGACAATAAAGATGAATTGGCATCAAAAAATAACCATTTAACAAGGGTGCTATCTTGGATAGGCTTCCCACTTGGAATCATTCTCTATTTCTGTGCCTCACCTATAATTGTGATAATTTTTGGAGATAAATGGATTCCGGCCATACCTGTATTTCAGATATTGGCAATCTCTGTGCCATTGCAGATAATCTTATCCACCTCCGGTTCTCTCTTTCAAGCGGCAGGAAAAACCAATCATCTTTTCCTATGTGGACTCCAAAGTGCTGTATGCACAGTAGGCGCCTTCATAGTAGCAGCTATCTTCTTTAGAACCATAGAGTCAATGGCATGGGCATGGGTAATTTCCAATACCATAAATTTCTTCTTTTGTTATTGGTTCATGTATAAGATTACTTTTCATGTAGCCCTTAAAGAATTCTTCCAATTCTTAACTCCTCAAATAATTAATTCTGTGATAACCATAGCCGTGGTTTTCTTTGCTATTAAAATTTGGACTCCACTTTCACCATTAGTTCAAATTCTTTTAGTTTTACTTGTTACTGCGATTCCTACATTTATAATGGCAACATTACTAAAACAATATTCAATTCATCAATTGATTATTGGGCTCGGGAATCGGAACAAAAAAAAGTAATCTTCTTAATGAGCTAATTCAAAAATATGCTTAAGACAGATTGGTTCACTATTTCTTGGATTATTTATACACTTGGAATACTATATGCTTGGGCATATCTAAATAATCATTTTTTCTCTGTAAGAAAATATAAGACTTATGGAGAAATAGCTTTAGTTTACTGGTGTACGTTTGGAGTATTTGCGTTCATCTCCGCTGATTATTATAGCTACGAAACACTAATTTATAGAGTGCAAATTTTAGAAACGCCGTTAGATGTTGAACCCCCCTATTGGTCCCTTATTCCTTGGTTAAACTATAACAATACGCTTTTGCGGTGTGTGTTGCTAATTCCCTCTTTCTTAGGATTGTGGTATATCTTTAAACGCTACACTTCAGATTTTGGAATAAGCATTGGCCTCTTCACTATAATACTGTTAAATGGTTTTTCTACAACCATTAGGTCCTCTTTTGCTGATGTCATATTTTTTTTAGGTGCCTTTTATTTTCTAGAAAAAAAGTCAAAAATAAGCTTCCTGCTATTTCTATTTACCACTATAATATGTTGTGTGTTCCATAAATCAGGCTTCATGCTTATAATTCCATTTCTATTCACTATTCTTTCTGGGAGTAAATCTACCATAAAAATTATGTTATGGCTGTTTCCAGTGGGAGTTGTTATAGTAAGGATACTGGTGGGTGTTATATTTAGTCATTATTTTGAGGATTCTTCTTATCAAGAGCATACTGGGTATCAGTCGGGATCAGTATTAGTAAGAGATTTAATGTATTATTTTCTCTTATTTTTACTAATTGCATATAGTTTATGGATAAATCGAAAATCACTTACCGGTACCAAATCATTTAATTCCTATCTTTACAAATTTGTTTTTTTCTCTACATATATATGGCTCTTACTTCTTGTTTCTGGTTCTTCTAGATATTTAGCAAGTAGATTTTTAGCGCATACTCTAATAGCGGTCATTATGCTTATTTCTTTAGCCACGCTTAAAGGGAATAAGAAGTTCTTAACAACAGTCTCAATAATAACTGGGATGTTAATACTTGTAAATGAATTTGGCATTTTAACAATTTTCAGAGAAAGAATTGGACAATAATGAAAACAAAAATTGTATATGTTCTTATTAGTGATTTAACTGATAATTATTTAGAGCAAGCCATTATATCACTCTACTCTCTAAGACTTTATAATCCTTCCGCAACTGTAGAAATGGTGGTAGATGACGTAACCTCTAAAAATTTAATTGATGAACGGGCAGAAATTCTAAAATACATAAACAAATTGCATGTGATTGATTGTTCAGCAGAAATGGATAAAAAACAACGTTCTCGTCATTTGAAAACGTCTCTAAGAAGTATTGTTGATGGAGATTACTTATTTATCGATACCGATACTGTGATCGGGGGTGATCTTTCTGATGCTGACAAACTAAAAGTCGATATTGGTGCGGTAAAAGATAAACATATCCTTTTGAAGGACCATCCAATGAAGGAAACCATAAACCATTGGGCAAGTATCGTGGAATGGGATCCCAAAGAAGATATCTATTTCAATAGTGGAGTATTTTATGTAAAAGATAATGCCAAGACACAAGAATTTTATAAAAAGTGGAATGAAGAATGGCATAAGAGCAAAAATAGCGGATTAAATTTAGATCAACCGTCACTTGGAAAAACCAACAGTCAAAGCAATATTAAAATTCAAGAAATAGATGGAATTTGGAATTGCCAAATAACTGATAATGGTTTAAAATATCTATATAATGGAAAAATTATCCACTATTTTGCTTCCATGCAACCGGATGATACAGTAGATGAAATTCCATTTTATTTTAGAAATCCCAATGTATTTAAAAAACTAAGAGATAATAAAAATCAAATTAGTCCTGAGTTTCATAACATAATTGAAAATGCTAAATCTATGTTCCCAGAAATTATAACCCTAAGTACAGGGAGAAATGCAGAACTTCTGAATACGAAAACGTACAAGGCCATTAGGAAACTTTATTTTACACGCAAGAGAGTATTCGAAAGATTAGAATGGATCTTAAAAAAGGTTTTTTAATTATTGACGCAAATGAATATTTTATATGTTTTGGCTCCCTCCATTACTCGTGAACGTAATGGTATTAAAAAGCAAGCTGAAATTTGGGCTGACCAACTGATTAAAAAAGGTCATAACGTAATAAAATTTTCTCCATGGAATCCGCTAGCTT
>CAZXGU010000065.1:9558-15491 GCA_964640375.1 uncultured Sangeribacter sp.
ATAGAGATAATTAATAGTTTCCCGTCCCCTAAAATACCAATAATTATTTCTCCTATAATTGATACCTTTAAGCCAATTTGGCAGTATAAATTTGCTTCTTATTTGGCAATACCTAAATTGAGATTGTATTCATCTAATTATGCTATTAGATACATTAAGGATCAAAAGCCAATCAACTTTCTTGTCCGGAGCGAACATGAAAAAAGATATGTTCGAGAAGCCTATGGAATAGAGGACTCACACATAGATCTATTACGGTTACCATGTAGGTTTAATGATTTACCTACTATAGGAGATATTTCAAATAAACAAGATTTTTGTCTTCACGTTAGTGCCTTTACGCAAGAAAGAAAAAACGTTATGGCACTTATGAAAGCTGCCGCGAAGTATAATTTTAATCTTGTGATTGCTGGTTCTGCTGTTTCCGAAGAAGATTCGAAACCATTTTATGACTTTGCAAAAAGACATCCCAATATTAAAATATTAGGTCAAGTAACAGAAGAAGAGCTTAATAAACTATACACAGATGCCAAAGTTTTTGCGCTCCCAAGTTTTGATGAAGGTGTGGGATTTGTAGCTTTGGAAGCTGCCTCAAAAGGATGCAACATTGTAATTACTAAATTAGGTGGACCTAAGGAATATTATCAAGGTATGGCAATAGAAGTTGATCCTTTTAATATTGATGATATAGGTCAAGGAATCCTACAAGCACTAAAAACAGAACCGAATCCATATTTAAAAGAATTAATTCTTTCAAAATACAATTTAGATACCAACTCATCCAAATTGGTCGAAATTTATCAGAAAATATTAGAAAGATGATAGTATTTGTTTCCAACTTTTTTAATCATCATCAAAAACCAGTTGCAGACGAACTTTATAGATTAACCTCAGGGAATTACCGTTTTATAGAAATGGAGGAGATGCCAAAGTCGTTTAAAGAAAGTGGCTATCCCATTTATAATGATCCATATATAATTAGAGCTTGGCAGACTGATCAGTACCCCACTGCACTTAAATTAATAGAGGACGCTGAAGTAGTAATTTATGGAGGCGCAGAGCCACTGCCTTTAATTAGTGAACGGCTAAAGAATAGGAAAATAACTATTGAAGTAGGAGAACGATGGCTTAAAAAGGGCCTAATAAATCTTCTATCTCCAAATTTACTTAAATGGCTATCTTACTACCACTTTATATTTAAGAATAAACCTGTGGCTCGTCTTTGCTCAGGAGGCTATTGCAAGAATGATATGAAGTTGTTAAAGGCATTCAATGGGAAATGTTTTAAGTGGGGTTATTTCCCAACGTTACCCAATGTTGCTATTGAAGAGTTAGGGAAAAAATTTATAAATAACCCTACCCAAATTTTATGGGTGTCTCGTTTTATTAAATGGAAGCATCCTGAATTAGTGATTGAACTTTCTGACTATTTAAGAAAAAGACATCTAAATTTTAAAATTAAAATGTATGGAGAGGGGGTATTAAGAAATCATATTTCTGATTTAGTAAAAAAAAAGGAGCTCACTTCTTATATAGAAATTTGCGGAGCTGCCCCACACAACCAAATATTAAAAGAAATGCAAGAATCTCCTATATTTCTTTTAACAAGCGATCAAAATGAAGGCTGGGGGGCAGTGGTTAATGAAGCGATGGGATGTGGATGTTGTGTGATTGCTAATCGTCGAGTCGGGGCTGCCCCCTACCTAATCAATAATATGAAAACAGGTATTATTTATAATACTAAAAAAGACCTGTTTCAAAGCGTAACCAAGTTATTAGAAGACCCCTATAAAATTGAACAGATTGGACGGTCGGCATATAAAACCATACATGGTGACTGGTCAGCTAAAACTGCAGCAGAAAATCTTTATACTTTAATAACTGAGATTATTGAGGATAAACCCACAACAATCAAAAATGGGCCATGTTCTTTGGCGTAAATATAGAGGGAACATTTAAGAATAATTATATTTCTATCTGTAGATAGAAATATTTGGATTTAGCAGTTTTAGTTTTAGAAGACATTAGATCGAAAGGAAATGTTAGGACTGCTCTAAATTGAGTAAGAATATGTGAATGTGCTCAGATTTGTGAAATGCAGCGGTATCAATATATTCTTCCTTTCTCAGTTAGGATGTATATTATACTAAGTATGCAAAGCATGTAGAATTATTTATTAAGAGTGAAATAATTAATAATGACTTTTAAAATAAAAATCTTATAAATACTTTTAATCATGTTGTCTTTTTATTCATATTCCAATATAATCAGGATATTAAGATTTGATGACCCGACTATGAAGAACATGATGGTAGATGTCGATATGGATAATGGGGAGATTCTTAGTGTCTTTGATGGGACGAAAGAGTTCGACAATGCCTTCATCAACTCCTTCATCAATATTTTGACATCCTCATCGTGTGGTTTTAAGCTTTCGAAGGGCCAATTTATAAATGAAAAAGCATTTGAAAAAGCAAAGAACTTATTTCAAGTTAATAATTAACTATGCAAATTATATTATTATCAGGAGGATCAGGCACTCGTTTGTGGCCACTTTCTAATGATGCTCGTTCAAAACAATTCCTTCGTCTTTTGGATGTTGAGGGCACAGATAAACGGGAAAGTATGGTGCAGCGTGTGATGCGCCAGATTCGCAAATCTGGAATTAAAGCCCCAATCACGGTAGCTACAAGTATTTCGCAAGTGGATTCCGTCATTTCCCAGTTGGGGAATGAAGTTAACATCGTGGCTGAGCCTTCAAGAAGAGATACATTTCCGGCCATCTGTCTTGCTTGCGAGTATCTTTCAAAGGAGAAAGGTTGCATCGCTGATGAAGTAGTCGTAGTGATGCCTTGTGACCCTTATACTGAGGACGGTTATTTTGACTGTGTCCGTAAAATGGCGTATGGGATAGCCTCCTCGGATATGGACATGATTGTAATGGGTATTGCTCCCACTTATCCCTCTGCAAAATATGGATATGTTGTCCCCGATAAAGAGGATTGTCAAGATGGGATTTTCCGTGTGAAACGATTCACAGAGAAACCGGATGTGCTGACTGCTGAAAAGCTTATTAAAGAGGGTGCCCAATGGAACGGCGGCGTATTTGCTTTCAAACTTGGTTACCTGACTGATATCTCCGACAGGTATGTTAAGGGAAACAGTTTCGAGGATATCCGCAACCGCTATGAAGAGTTCCCAAAAATAAGCTTTGACTATGAAGTGGCTGAAAAGGCAAGTAATGTAGGAATGGTTGAGTTCAATGGAGAATGGAAAGACCTCGGAACTTGGAACACTCTTACAGATGAATTAAACGAGAAGGCCTACGGCAAGGTGATTATGGATGGCACGGGGGAAAACACTCATGTGTTCAACGAACTTGATATTCCTCTTCTATGTCTCGGAACCAAGGATCTTGTCATTGCAGCCTCTCCCGATGGTATTATTGTTTCCGAGAAAGGAAAAAGCGAGAACGTAAAGGGTTATGCCAATGAAATCAAGTTGCGTCCGATGTATGAGGAACGCCGTTGGGGAACTTACAAAGTGATAGACTCCGTGGAGTTTGCTGATGGTTTTTGTGCGCTGACTAAACAACTCACTCTCAATCCCGGTGCTTCGATTAGTTATCAAAAGCACGCCTGTCGAGATGAAGTATGGACTTTTATTGACGGAGAAGGCGAGATTGTGATTGACGGTAAAAGAAGAACAATCAAGAGAGGAGAAACTGTAGCAATTCCAAAGGGAGTCATGCACACTCTGAGGGCTAAGACTTTCCTTACATTCATTGAAGTTCAGTCTGGCCATAATCTTGTTGAGGAGGATATTGAAAGGTATAATTACCAATGGTGAGGTTCTTTTACAAAAGTCTTTTATCTTTTCACAGAGATATTTATTATACTCTCTATATGAAGCGATTCCTATAGTATTATTAAAGGTAAGTTCTTCTCATCTTATATAGTTCAAAAAATTATGATGAATACAAAGAAATTATATATTTATAATCTTTTTATTAAACTCCTTCCACCAACAAGATGCAATAGTATTAAAATTAAATTATTGCGGTGGTGTGGAGCAAAAGTAGGGAGTAATGTATCGCTATTTAGTCCTACCATTCTTGGAAACTTTGATCTAATAATTGGTGATAACGTGTGGATAGGACATGAAGCACTGATTTTCGGAGCGGAGAACTCGAAAATAGAAATATGTGACAATGCAAAAGTTGGCACAAGAGCAATTCTAGTTACAGGATATCATGATTATTCTATAGCGTATCCTAATATTGCTGGGCCAGGGAAATATGCTAATATAAAAATAATGGCAGGAGCGTGTGTTGGAACTCAAGCAATTATTTTACCAGGAAAGATAGTTGGAGAGAAATCTCATGTCGTAGCCGGAGCGGTTGTTTCAAAAGACATCCCTCCACACGTGAGAGTGGGAGGAGTGCCTGCTAAAATCATAAAAGATTTTGATTCTTAACCTAATGCAAATGTCATTTTGGAACACATTCAATCTATTATCCTTATCTTTTTCTTATGACTCATAAAAGGGATTTATATATTGACGCATTGACCTATAAGAGGAATAAAGCTTTTGGTTATAACGAATATCTTTTCAACTTATTGAATTATTTCTTTAAGGAAAGAGCAAAATTAGACTTCGATAATATATACATTATTTGTGAAGAATCCCAACAAGGTGACTTTTCTAAATTCAAAGGGGAATTTGAGATAGTTCCTTTTAGGTTTTCTAATATTTTAAAACGCAGTTGGGTACAAAGTTTTTGGAATTTCTTTCTTCCTATAAAGAAGGAAGATGTAATTCTGTCAACAGCAAATTATTCTACAATTTTCAAGCGTTGCAAGCATTTATTGGTAATCCATGATCTCCTTTATTTGCATGGTGATTGGCTTAAGCATAGGGCAATCAAGTATCAGCGCAAATTCATGGTTCCAAGATCTATAAAATTAGCTGAAAAGATAATAGCGATTTCTAACTTCACAAGTAATGAAATAATGCATTATTTCCCCTTTAGTGAAGGAAAGATAGAATCTATCTATAATTACTTTAATTTTGAAAAATTTGGAAAAAAGAACTTCAATGAAAAGAAAACAGATTCTATTATTGCTGTAGCATCCAACGAGTATCATAAGAATACCATAACTCTTTTAAAGGCTTTCTACGAATACAAAAAGAAAGGTGGAAGATTTAATCTTATTTTAATTGGATCATTAAACAATGATTCGCTTGAAAAAAATGAAATAAATCAAATCATTAAAGACTTCCCAGGAAGTATAACCAACAAGGCTCATATTTCTAATGAAGAGTTAGCCAGGGAATATAGTCGGAGTTCGATATATGTATCTGCATCTTTCTTTGAGGGATTAGGAATGCCTATTGTAGAAGCCATGTATTTTGGGTTAAAACTTATACTTCCGGATGAGCCATCGATATTCCGAGAGATTTCTAACTTAGATGCCATATATTTCAATTCCAAAAGTTATGAAGATTTAGCATTGATTTTTCTCTCTTGTGAGTCCATTAAGGAATCTAATAATCTTTATAATCTTGAAAGATTTAATGCGTCTAACACCTCAGGAAAATACATTGATTTACTTAATCAAATGTGATATTCTTATTCACATTTCTCAGAAGTTACTCGTCTCTAGAATACAACTGCTACAAAACTATAAGTATAGAAAACTACTCATATATGTCCGTATTCAAAGATAAAGTCCTCCTTATAACTGGAGGCACCGGTAGTTTCGGCAATGCCGTGCTACGTCGTTTCCTCGATTCCGATATCAAGGAAATTCGTATTCTCAGCCGTGATGAGAAAAAACAGGATGATATGCGTCACCGCCTGCAAAATCCTAAAGTGAAGTATTTCATCGGAGATGTCCGCAATAAGGAATCGGTCGATATCGCCATGCGCG
>CAZXGU010000066.1:0-15283 GCA_964640375.1 uncultured Sangeribacter sp.
AACACTATACACATCCTACTCACCCTTAGTATTTCTAACCCTATTATTATATAGTTCTTTAAAGAATCCAGACTTCACAAGCTTATCCCTTGCATCAACAAATAAGGGATAATTACCATTGAAGTCAATAGAGTTATCCATAAACCTTATCATCCAAGAGAGCAAAACTACAATCGCTCCATCTCCCAGGGACTTAACTTGGGATAAATCAACAAATACCTTACGTCTATCTTTAAAGCGAGCCTCTAATCGAGAGATAAAAGAAATAGTTTCGTGGGGATTTTGGGTCATGGAGAATACTTTAGGAGGTTTTATCCATACAAAATCCCTATATTGATCTTTCTGACGTTGAAATAATTTTTGTTGTTTATTAAGGGCTTTATAAAGTTTATTACGGGCGATTCTGTAATCATTATAATGAGCATTCGATTTGCCCCGGCGTTTTGCACAACGAATTAGAAAACGCTTATATTTCGCAGTCAATTTCTTCAAATTATTCTCCGGGTCTTATTGAGCCGACGACGACAGCTATCTGGTTTATGTTGTCGAAATCTACTTTGTAGTCGCGGTAACGGGGGTTGAGGGAGTGGAGGGTTATCGAGTCGCGGTTGACTGCTTTAATCTCCTTGACAACCGGGCCGTCTTTGGAGTCGATTACGCAGACTTTGCCGATTGGAGGGTTAATGCGGTCGGTGGAGATGCGGCAGGCGAGAATATCGCCTTCGGCATAGTCGGGGAGCATTGAGTCGCCCTGCACCTCAATTGTGAAGTCGTACTGAGGGAAGAACTCTATCACGGAGCGCATGTTTCGGCCATAATCTCCTTCGGAGAAGCCGTCCATGAATCCGGCAGAAGCCTTGGCTTCGATATGGGGTTTAAATGCGCTTTTGCTCTCAATGATTTGGTGCACCAATTTGAGATAAGAAGATCCAGTCTCGGCAGGAATCGAAAACGTCATATTCTTTGCCATTACCCCCTCCCCTGTCAGCAGCCATTCTTCATTAATATATTCTGAATAAGCAGAAGCAAACCGAGCTAAAAAGCCTTTAGTAAATTGTCTTGGCTTCCCTTTTATAGCCTCAGACACATAGCTCTTGCCAATACCTAATTTATCGGCAATATCCTGTTGTTTATGAATTTTACCCTTATCTTTTAGATAATCAATGGCTTGATGAAGTCGGTCAAGAGGCTCCATAATATCAGAATGTTAAAAAATGTTATCAATAAGAACTTTTGTTCATAAAAATTTTGTATGAACTAAAGTTCTTATTACCTTTGCATCGTGTTTCGGATAGAGATACAAAAAGACAAAACAAAGGCATGTCGCTTATAGAAGCAACTACATATATCTTTTCAACCGCAAATATAACGATTCGCCTCTGTTTTTCCAAATAATTTGCGAATAAAAATTCACATAATTATGGTAATCGAAGCGAAAAGAATACTTCCAGATACGTGTCTGTCGAAGTTCCGGATAAGGGATATGCGGATAGACGAAGCCATTACTGCTTCATGCGAGAATGCAGCTGAGTTTACCGCAGCCCGAAAAACGGCACAGAACGCAAAGGCAGAGGGGAACAGACTTGACGGCTATGAATACCGCGTCCAGTCGAACTCCAAGGAGAATACCGTGACCGTATCTCTTTACAAGCCTGAGGAGGGGGCGAAGGGATGAAGTTAGTAATGGAGATTGGGGATTATGAAAAGACCGGCGTTTCCAAACCATGGGTTCTTTCTCATATAGAACCCATAGACAAACGCGATGGAATATCAGTACGCGACAAGTCGAGCCAAACGGCAAAGCTCGCTCGGCTTATTGATTTGTCGGAGGTCTTAAAGCAAAAGATTGAGGAGTTTTATCAGAATATGATTTCCTCTCCTCCGAACGCTCCAATGAAGACTTCCGGAGAACCCTGAACAAGGTAGTAAATGCCCTCTCCGTTGTCAACAGCATTGGTATAAACAACCATCGTGTCTTTATACTCCTTGCTTTCAGTGATTGACACTATGTTGGCAGGATTGAGCCATACTACTTTCCCGTAAAATGTGGTAACTTTTATAAAGTTGCTCATAACAGATAAGATTTTGGTTAAACTTGGATTTGTCGATACAAAGGTAATCAAAATCTTCTCCTCCGGCAAGGGTGAACGCTTCCGGAGGAACCGAGAGTATTAACTGAATCATTAATTAATCCGCACAGCCATGACAGCAAAGGATAAGAAGGAGATAGCCGAGATGACGGCACGGATTCTTGCCGAGATGCAGGACGAGATGCTTCCGATGAAGGAGGTGAGCCGTCGCTACGGAGTATCGCTCTCCACTCTTTACCATCGCTGGGAGGAGCTTGGAGGGGTTAAGTCGCTGGGGAAGGTGTTTTTCTCGCGCAACAACTTCAACATGCTTTTGCGGCAGGGGATTGTGTGAAAACAACGATTTGATATGAAGTGACCGGAAATGACATAGGGCTGACGAATAGTACGAAAAGAAAACCGGAGATTGATTCCTTCCCTTTCGATTGTGGCTTTTTTGAGAATCCAATAATAGCTTCTCTCGCCGGGGCATTCGGAATCAAAGGTGAGATAGTTCCGATCAGGCTGCTTATTGCGGTGTTCAGAAATGGATACTTCCTTAACTGGCGTGAGGAGAACAAGACTGAAATTCTTGCCCACTTACCGGGTGTTTCCGCCGGATTGTTCGACCAGATATTAGACTGCTTACTTAATTGGGGATTCTTCGATAAATCCCTGTTTCTGTCGGCTACTGTTCTAACATCGGAAGACATTCAGCGACGCTATTTTGAAGCCAGAAGAAGTTCCTTGAAAAGGGAACAGCCCCCTCCATACCTTTTGGTCCGTTGGGAAGATTTTTTTGAAAAAAATTGCCCTGAGGAGGAGAAAGAGGAGGAGGATAATAATAAAAAAAAATATTTAAATAATATCTCCTCCTCCTCTGCAAAATTACCCCCTAAAGGGGGTGCAGGGGGAGAACAGGAGAGCGAAGGGCAAAGCGAGAGTGAAAGAAAGTTTTTGAAAACCATCGAGGAATGCAAAAAAAGTGAGATTTGGCTTGAAGCGGTTCAAAAAAAATTCCGGCTCAGCAGAGAAGAAATTTTACATGAGCTTGACGATTTCAGCTTAGACATCCGCTGCAAAGGGATAAGCGTAAGCAGCCCTAAGGTTTACTTCACCGGTTGGCTTTCAAGGAAACAGGAAAAGAGACTTCGAGATGAAAATAACACAACCGATAAATTTTCAGGACGTCGAGGCACTGAGCCGACTTCTAAGAGACGGAAAGGCTTCAAAGGAACGTTTTAGCCTGGAGATTCCCTTGGGAGATTGCGCCAACGGCATCTATGCCTGCTACAAGGCAGAGGTTGAGAAATGGGGCGGCCGCGTGAATCACGACAACGACACCAAGGAGCATCTGATGGCAGCGGCCAAATGGCTCACAGACCCCAAAGGGAAACCGGGCTTGATGCTCTGCGGACTCTGCGGCAACGGCAAGACGACGCTTGCGAGGGCGATTCAGAGGTTTATCGAGCGGATCACGGAGCTTGAATGTGGCTTCAACAAGGGCAAGACAGTGAAATTCATGAAAGCCAAGGAGATTTGCCGGCTCATGCGGACAAACTACAAGGCCTACGAAAAACTCTTTTCCGAGCCGATGCTGATAATCGACGAATTGGGTGAGGAGCCGAAGGAGATAATGACCTACGGCATGATTGACACTCCCATGATTGATTTGATTTCCGAGAGGTATGACCAACGGCTTTTCACAATCGTGACAACGAATCTTGACACAGACGAGCTTCGGGCCAAGTATGGCGAGCGGATCACTGACCGCTTCACCGAGACGCTTAGTTCGATTATCTTCGAGAACGACTCCTACCGCCAGCAGAACAAGGCGAAATAGGAAGGACAGATAAACGGCCAGCCGGCTCCGATATGTCGGCGAAGAGAAAAGAGAACATTGACAACACGGGTCCGATATGTCGGCAGGGAGTTCCCTTGCAGGCAAACGGCATATCGGATGAGGCACACTCCCATGCAAGCCGAGAACAGGAATGGGATAATAGCAGGGCGGAAGCTGAATAATATCCGCATGAGGTCTGCCGACCGAGAAAAGCAAAGGGCAGTGAGGACGAAAGTGCGCGTCCGAGAGCAGCAATCAGCACAGAGTTTTTAACATTCAGAACGCCGAGAGGGTAAGTGGCGCATGTGACGGCTCCTCGATATAAGGCAAACTTGGTGAAAGAAAGCTAACGCCAAAACAAAATAATAAAACGGGAAGCCACATAGCTCAATGTCAGAGCAGCGCGGTGTGATTCATTATTATGACCGTGAGGATGCGGATTGGAGTTCCGCTGTGGCTACAAATCAAAATTTGAAGGTATGACATTGAATCCGAAAAAGGCATACAGAGAGTGGCGCACCCGAAGACAGGAGCGCAAAGAAGCGAGATTCAGAATGAAATGTCTGAAACTTGCAATGGAGTCGAAAGACCTCTATATGACTGAAACCATACACCGGGCATACATTTATTCTGTCTATCTTAAATATGGAGTCAGCCATGACGGAGTGGAGTTGAAAGATATGTTTAGGATAATGCGCGATGAAATCAATCATGCTCGCAGACCTATCAAGCTTTAATCTTTCCGAGTTCTCTGACCATTCTTGATGCAAGTTTCGTTAAACGCATCCGCAATCGCGGCAAGCTCCGCCACATCATAGATAGCTACTCGACCACAGTTGCAACAAGAAACGGTAAGCACGTTAATCTTTCCGATTTCTCCATAGTTGGGTTCAGAGTATGTTCCGGAATATCCACAGTTGGAGCAGGGTTTATTGGTGATTCGATAACCTACATCTCTCCATTGTTCAGGAGTTAATTTTTTCATATTTCACTATTTTAAAGTTTGACAGCACAAAGTTAGTGAAAAGTTTGGCTGAGTCCAAACACCCTGCCGGAGGTGAAACTCTTGCAGGGAACCAATTGAAACAGAAAGATATGGAAATTACAATATCGTTAAAGAATGAGACTGAATTGGCATCAACGGACGGAACAATGGTTGATGTTGTCTTAAAAGAGATACCCTACATATCCCTTAATGGCTTATGCAAGGAACTTCCTTTGATTGTGGCTCGGACATACTCGGATTTGGCATCAAGTATGGAACTTGACCCCGAAACCCGAGCGTTTTCTAAAAAGATGATTTTCAGAGACGGATTAATTGAGGAAAACTCAAAACCACTTGAAAATCTGATTGAGGACTGAGAAGATTGACAGCAAAAGACCGATATAAGCCACTATGGTTGCATGAAGGTTGTGGGATATTTGGCTCTTCATGCTCTTTTCGGAGAGCGTTTGAGATTGCTCGGATTTTTCTGAATCGGCAAGCATCAACTTGTATCTCGCCTTACATTCATTCAATCTTCCTTGTTTAACCTTGGCTGAGCCGTCGCCATATAGAATAAGAAGTTGACCTTTCAATTCCTTGCTGATTGGCTTCCATAAGTCTCCGCACAAATCCATGCCTCGTTCCTTTGAAATATTCTCATTCTCGGAGATTTTATCAAGGAAATATACGAGGGTTCGCGTATAATTCAAATTCATAGTTTCATTATTTTTATGTTTCGCACCACAAAGATAATGAAAATCCCCGGCAAGAGTGAAATCTTTTCGGGGAACCAAGCAGGGCAGCTCGTGAGAGTCCCTTCCGCGAGAGAGCGGAGAAACGGCATTCGTATTTCATATTATTTATATAGTTAGAGAGCCGTGGGTTGCCAAATTTACCACGGCTCAATTTGGCTCCGAGACTGTCAGGGAAAGACAATCCGCCTGACGTGAACTTGCAGCTCACAAGGCAGCCGAAAGGCTTTTAAGAGTACCAGTGCCTTGTGTGCTTCGGAATCTGGGAAACGGTTGCCTCTGTGGTGGAGGACGGAGCCGCATAGAAGCCTTGCGTGGTGCCGACGCCCCGAGAGGGATATAGAAATACGGGAATAATTGTGATTTAAATGTCGATCTGAATACCGTAACTTAAAAGGCTTTTAAGATATACCTTAACAGAGGGACTGCCAGGAAAGTCCTCGATTCTGAAAATGGTCGTGGCTGACAGCCGGGAAAGACCGGCAACTTGCAAGCGAAGCCTACGATTTGGAGCCGTAGGAGGCACACCGATACAGACAGCTTAATCCCCATAGGTATCGGAATAATGTGAACCGACCAGCGCATGAGGGTTCGACTCCCTCCGCTTGCACCGATGATTTTTTTCTACTATGATTCTAATATAGTTTTTTATGGAATTGAACAAATCCCTGCCCGTCCGCGATGGATAGGCAGGTTTCTTTTAAGCATACAATCAAAATACAACATATATGAAAGCAATTCTGAATTGGAGATACTATGTTATGTTCGCTTTGTTGGCAATCGGCATGGTATCGACGCTCGCTATTTTCAGCGAGGACAGCCGACCGCTGGGTGAATGGATTGAGATAAGGGTTTATCTCAGCATCATAGCCGCAGCGAGCTTCTATGTGATGAATCGTCTGAGAATCCGCTGGGAGTCTAAAGGCGAGATACCTGAGTTTACCAACCAATAAAATATTACGACAATGAGAATCGAGACAAAGTTTGCCATAGGCGACCAAGTGTGGAGCGTGCTTAACGGACGCGCCCACGGATTTGAAATAAACGAGGTGAGGATTGTGAGAACACAAAAGGGTCATTCGGAGGTGATCTATTCCGATGGACTCTATAACAACTACCCCGAGTATCGGTGCTTCCTGTCGAAGGAGGAGCTTGTGGATTGGTTTATGAGAGGAGAGTGATAATTAATTTAACAGATAAATAAATAAAACAATGGAACAGAAAAAGACAAATACCCCCCCGAATGGGTGAAAGAGATGCAGAAATGGCAAAACGAGAACAAGGAGCAACGCGCAGTCTTTTGCGTAACTTCAAGTGAAGAAACTTATGGAGGAATGCTTTTCGGGGCAGGCTTGCCGATTATAGCGGCTCTTGTAAAGCTCACAGAACAAGATGAGGATTATAAAGGCCTTATCAAAGCAGTCAACGAAGCCATAAATAACCCCATTGGCAAGGCACTTGTCTATGCCGAATGGGAGAAGTTCAAGAAAGAACGTGGCATCAAGAACTGCGATGGTGACGAAAAAGAGACTCCCGACAAATCCTCCAGCAAAAGTTTTCTCAAAGATTTACTCCAAACATTAGCAGATAAACTATAAAAGCATAAAGATATGCCAATAATCAAAGCAAATGACATATTGCCCGAACGCCCTATAATAATGGTATTATATGGCGTTCCCGGCAGTGGGAAGACCAGTGTGGCTACAACGGCCAACAATCCTATGCTAATAGACACCGACCGAGGATATGACCGCGCTGTGAGAAGGACAGATGCTGTGGTGGCTTCCAAGTGGGAGGATATTCTCAACGAAGAAGAAGCCTTCAACGATTACAGCACAATCATCATAGACACCGCCAAAGCAACCCTCGATGATTATCTTGTGGAATATGTGTGCCGTCAGAATTACAAGCTGAAAACCAATTCCCTGAAGCGGTTCGGGGAGATAGCCGACCAATTCAAGGCATTTGTCAACCGACTCCGCGCAAAAGGTAAGGATATAATCTTCATCTGTCACGACAAGGAGGAGAAAGACGGAGACACAATCAAGCACGCCCCCGACTGTACCGGTCAAAGTAAAGACCTCCTTATCCGCATTGCCGACCAAGTGGGCTATGTCGGGATTCAGAACAAGCAGCGTGTGATCGTGTTTGAGCCGGTTGATAATTTTGTCGGCAAGAATGTGGCCCAGCTTGGGACCATATCCATTCCCGATGCAACCTCAAAGGAATTTGAGACCTGCATGGCCGACATCATCAAGGCTGTAAAGACGGCTATCCAATCCAAATCGGAGGCTCAACGAAAGGCACAGGAACAGCTAAAAGAACTTCGCGCCAAAGTTGATGAAGTGGAAACCTTAGAAGATATTGAAGCAATCGTGGAGCTTTCCAAGGAGTTGCCCGATGTGATGAAGGTGCCGTTCTTTGGAGAACTGAAATCCTCGCTTGGCGAGAAAGGATTTAGTTTTGACAAGAAGTCTAAAAAGTTTGTGAAAGATGAGCAAGCCAGTGATTCGGGTGACTCAAATTGAGGAGTTCAGAAAGTTTATTACCAACAGCATTGAACGCGACTACTATGAGATTCCCGAGCAGAGAGTGATTGACACTATCAAGGGTAAGTTCAAAGGTAATGAATATACAAGGATAGGAAGTGCCTTTCATTCCATTGTGGAGACAGGAGAGCCGAGGAATGTTGACCCCAAGGAAGGCTGTGTGATTGATATTGACGACCATGGTGTAAGGTTCAATACCAAACAAGTTCAGGTCGCTCTCGACTATCGCAATGAGCATCCCTGTGCTTTTCACGAAATCCGCAAGTATAAAGACTACGGACGTGCAATAGTAACCGGGTGTGCTGATATGATAGACGGCATAGAGCTTCGTGACATTAAGACAAAATATTCCAAGGTCAGCGATTCAGATTACATTGACTCATGTCAGCACCGATTCTATCTTGACATCTTCAATGCCGATGTTTTCCACTATGACCTTTTTATTTTTGAGGACTACAAGCTGGATAAGCATGGCTATGATGTGAGAGGATTGGAGTTGAAACGGCACGACCCTCCGATAACGTGTTATCGCTATCCGGATATGGAAGATGATAACCTTGCTCTGGTAAACGCCTTCATGGATTTTGCCGAAAGCAGGAATTTGGTTCCATATCTTAGATTCAAAGAATAAGTTCTGAAAAGTTATATTGTTTAGTTTTTATTTAGTTCGTATTTTAATTTTTATATGACCTAAGACGCTCCCGTCCGTGAGGATATGAGCGTTTCTTTTTATCTCTTATGGCAAAGACCGTAACAATCCCCGAATATCTGCTATCCAATATGGTTCGCCACTATAAGGCTCTGGCTTCGGCTCGCATAGGGCATGATGATTTGAGGGCATTGAACGCAAAGCGGGTCGCGCCAAAGGAGATAGCCAAAATCGAGAAACTGATAAAGGAACAAAGCGATGAAGAAGCATGACAGAGATTTGTCCTCCCTGACGCAATATGCCATCATGCTCACGATGTGGCTTATTGAGCGAGAAGTCAAGGCCAACAGGAGACCCTGTTTCGCCCGGCTCGACGAGATGTTTGCAATCGTGAAGGAGGATTTGAGAGAGGTGATGGGCGACCTATGGAAGGACAAGACCCTCACATGTCATTTGGATATTAACAAGAGGGCGATGTTTGAGTTCACGCCTCCCGATATTGAGAACAATAATGAACAGACGGATTAAGATTCGCGACCTTCTGCTGCTCCGGGGCGATGTGACAGCTACGGTGATTCATGTTTATATGAGCGGCAGGATAAAAGTAAGGCTCCCCAACGGACATATCAAGGTGATTGAGCGTGAGAGCGTGGTGGAGAACTATGGATGTGTCCCTTCGGAGGAGGATTCAGTTATTAACCTTTTAATTAAGAAATAGAGATGATATTTTATTGGATTACATACGCCTTCATGGCATTGGCAGCCATTGCAGCTTTAATAAACAGCTGGAATTTGAGAAAGCTCAACCGAAGGCTGCTTGATGATTACGACGACCTCTTCATGGCCACCGAATCCTGGCATGAAGAATTGACAGAATATCGCGACTCTGTAAATTCGGAGGTGTTCATGTTGGATTGCGGCAGCTGGTATCTTGTATTCCGCAAGGGGCGCAATGATATTATTCCTTTGCTTCGGATTGACTACGACCGCAACGACCCCGAGGATAAGGAGTATAAGCGCATCTTCGCCGAGGAGAGAGTTGAATCTTTAAACGAGAAACCATGAACGAGATAACAGATGTATTCTTCTGCGGCGAATGCCCCGACTTCCTTTATGAGGATGCTTCCGGCTACGGCATCTGCGCCAAAGATAACGAGAGGTATTCCTGCAATCAGAAATGCGAATATGGAAGGGAGAAAGAAAACAATCTTTGATTATCTATAAAACCAAATTGATATGTCCCAATATTTTGAAGTCGTAATCAAATACGACAAAATGCAAGAAAACGGCTCTGTTAAAAGAGTCAGTGAGAAATATATCGTGGATGCCCTTACCTGCACCGAAGCGGAAGCGAGAGTAACCGAGGAGATGCAACCTTTCATCAGTGGCGACTTCGTTGCAACGTCAGTCAAGCAGACCGCAATATCGGAAATCTTCAACATCGGTGCCGATAGATACTATCTCGTCAAGGTAGGCTTCATATCCGTCAACGAAACAACCGGACAGGAGAAGCGAACAATCTCGCAGATACTTGTCGGAGCGCCCGACTTCACCAACGCCATTGAGGAGTTCAACGAAGGAATGAAAGGTTGTATGCAGGATTATTCTATTGCCAGTATAGTAGAAACAACTATTGTAGATGTCTTTCCATACAAATCAAATTAAGTTGCCTATGGAGAATAGATCTGTAGAATACCGCAAACAACAATGGTTGTCAACTTGTGCGAAATATCACAAGCCAGGGGAATTTGATTATTCATTGGTTGCTTATATTGATAATAATACAAAGGTGGAGATTGTTTGCAAAAAGGGACATCACTTTATGCAAACACCGCACGCACACAGAGTTCGCGGTTGCCCCATCTGCAAAGCTGAAAACTCCAAACATCTGATTTTTGGGATAGGGGTAAACGATGGTCAAAATGAAAGCTATGGAGAAATCTATATCATGTGGCATTCGATGCTCAGACGTTGCTATAGTGCTGTTTTTCAAAAGCGATTGCACGCTTATGAGAATTGCCAAGTAGCCGAAGAATGGAAAATCTTTTCAAATTTCAAAAGATGGGCTCTGGATCCTCGAAATGGATACCAAAAAGGCTATCAACTTGACAAAGATATTCTCGTTAAGGGCAATAAAATCTATGGACCAGAGACTAGTTGTTTCGTACCAAAACAATTAAATTTATTATTTACTAAACGATGGACTTGTCGTGGTAGCCTGCCGATTGGAGTAAGCAAATATCGCAATCGATATGTGTCTTCATTCCATTACAAAGGTCGTCAGTGTCATTTGGGGTATTTTGATTCTCCCACCGAGGCTTTTGTAGCCTACAAAGCAGCCAAGGAGTCTTATATTAAAGAGTGTGCAAATGTCTTTTATGCTCGTAATGAGATAACCGAGAGAGTTTATAACGCTTTGATGAACTATCAAGTAGAAATAACTGACTAACCCCATGCTCCACTGCTCCGGCGGTGGAGCTAACTTTTAAAGACATTACTATCTATGGATATAAAAGGACATGTAGTTTTAAATCTCGGCATTCAGTCGGGAACATCGAAAGCAGGGAAACCATGGAGTAAAGCAAGCATCGTGATTGAAACCGAAGGGCAATATCCGAAAAAGGTTATGCTCGATCATCTGAAGAACGCGGAGGAGTTTAATAAAATCCCTGTCGGATCGGTCGGTGTGTTCTCGGTGGAGATACAAAGCAACGAATTTAATGGCCGTTGGTACACGAGCGTCAATTGCTTTAAATGGCAGCTTGAAACACAAGCACAAGAACAGGCTCCGGCGGCTCCTCAATCTACACTTGAAGCAATGGGAGTGCAAGGCTACCAACAGGCACCGCAACCGACACCGGAACAAGACGATCTTCCATTCTGAAAAAAATGAGACAACGAATAGGACTTGTAGCAGTGGATAAGACCTCCTTCCCTAATGTTGCTTTGGGAAAGATAGCTTCCTTCCATAAGGCTCAGGGAGATATTGTGGAATGGGCTGACCCGATGTTCGGAGAGTATGACAGGGTTTATGCAAGTAAAATTTTCACATTTTCGCCTGACGACCTCACGATTTGGGATTGCGAGGTAGTGAAAGGTGGTACCGGTTATGACTTGCATAAGGTCTTGCCTCCCGAAATTGACCGTTTGCAGCCTGACTACTCTATCTATCCCGATATTGATGATAAGACCTCATACGGATTTATCACTCGTGGTTGCCCGAATAAATGTTCATTCTGCGTGGTTCCACAGAAAGAATCGGGGGGGGGGTAATATCTTACATGGATGTTGATGAGATAACTATGGATGGGCGCAGGCCTAAGATAATAGCCATGGATAACAATATCCTTGCTTCTGATTACGGATTGGAGCAGATTGAGAAGATTATCAAGCGCGGATATAGGGTTGATTTCAACCAAGCCATGGACTCACGGTTGATAACACCGGAGATAGCGAAGCTTTTAGCACAAGTAAGATGGCTTGCACCAATAAAGTTCGGGTGTGATTCTCCGCGACAGATAGAGACGTGTGAGCGAGCAATGGAGATGATAGACAAGCACTCCCCCACTCCTCACAATTATCTTCTCTTTACAATCATAATGGGTAGCATTGAGGAATGTTATAGCCGAATCTCCTATTTCAAGGCTTTCAAGCGAGTTCGGGTTCATGCGCAGCCGATGAGAGAGTTTAATAATCCTAAGCAGGTGATTCCTCAATGGCAAAAGGACATGGCGCGTTGGGCTGACAGGAAAGAGTTGTATAGGAGCATCGACTTCAAGGAGTTTTCTCCGAGAAAAGGGTTTGTGTGTTCAACTTATTTTGAAAATAAAGAAATAGTGATATGACCGCAATAGACAATTTCGACTTAGTGAAATCTTCCCTCATGGACTTTGAGGAGAAGAACAATCTGTTTATGCACTTGCAGATTCTGAGGCGAGGGAAGGATCATCACGATTTGCCTGCCGCCAACAAGCTCATCAAGTCTTGGCTCGTCAGAAGCCGGGAGCATCTTGACAAGATACGCGAGGAGATGGTGTTTCTTTGTGAGCATTACAAGGCTCGGGCTTATATCAGTTGTGCGCCCAAGAGTATTGCTAAACTCAATACGCTTATCTTGCGCAAGCTTGCCGATAATCTGCATACGGGCAATATCATCAATCCTTGGCACGTGTTCAATTCGGCTTGCGGTGAGTTGGCTGGGGTTGAGAAACGTTGGGTTATGGATGTGGATAGCAAGGATAGGGATTTTACCGAATTTGTGGAAATGTGGATTGATAGGATTTGGGTCGATTCTCATCCTGGCACCAATGGAAAAGACAGAAGAAGCGAGTATGGTTGGGAGATAGTAAAGATTCCTACCCTCAATGGTTCGCATCTTATTGCCCGTCCTTTCAATCTCGCGGAGTTCAAGAAGAAGTTTCCCGATGTTGAGGCGAAGAAGAATGGGTTGACGGCTCTTTATGTGCCGGAGTGTATAACTAATCAAAAGTAAGAGATATGACCGACAGAGAGATTAAGATTGGGGATTATATCAAGACCAAACATGGTCCCGCGAAGGTTGAATTGGGTGACGATTGTTATATTGCAGTCAGCGAGACTCATGTAGTTGCTGCAACCTACTTCAAAGATAGAATTGAGCCGATTACGCGCAAGGAAGCCTTTCTTTCGCGGCTTGGGGCATTATTGAAGGAGTTTGATGCAGATATAATTGCTTCACAATCTGATCTGGGCGAAGTGAGCCTGTATTTCAATATAGATGGTGACGATACTGTTGGATATTGCGATGAGGATTCTTATTTTATCCTTACCGCCGACAACATTATGGATTTTGAAAAGGAGTGAATATGAAATCAATCCTATCAGTTAAGATAACCGAGCGAGGAAGACACTGGTATAAGGAGATTCGCGTCTTCGGGGTGCTGGTGTATCATCGGCACGATTATACCGAGGAGGATAAGCGGAGGACAATCGGGTTCAATTCTATGCCTTATGCGCCTGTTGATGTTGATGAGGATTGGGAGGAGGAATAGTTATGAATAATCCAAAGATATATTTTGCTGAAATAGGGAGTGATGAAATAAAGGAGCTTCCTATCGTGGAGGGTTCTCTCAAAATCGAGAGTGAGGATGTCAGAGTCCCTGAGCCGATTAGCAGGAAATCTTACAGTTTCAACTGCAAGATTGTGAAAAGCGAATTTGACAAGATGTTATCTTATCCTCCCAAGGTATTGCGTAAGGCACAGGAGATGCTTGATTCTATCAAGAATGACGTTCAGATACTCAATGTCTGCAAACCACCCTTAAACCGAAAGGAAAGAAGGAGTCGTGTAAAGGCTTTGAATAAGAAGATTGCTATATTTAATACCTATTGTAAAGAACATGGATTGCATTTGATAAGAAAAAAGAATGATCATGAGTAAGATATATTTGGGAATTGATGTCGGCGCAAATGGAGGACTCGCATGGCTTGATGAAGACGGCTCTTTGTTGGAGTGCGTCAAGATGCCACCTACTCCGGAAGACGTGTTGACTGCATTAGGAAAGTACGAAGCGCAGAATGTTGTGTGCTTCATGGAGAAAGTGGGAGGAATGACCGGCCAGAGTGCTTCGGCCTCGTTCACATTCGGCAAAGGTTACGGAGAGTTGACAATGGCGTTGCTCGCTTTAGGCATTTCCACCACTCTTGTACCTCCTGCAAGGTGGCAGAAACACTTCAATCTCGGTGGTAAGAAAGGAGAAAGTAAAACATCGCATAAGAATCGAATAAAAGCATGGTCGCAACAAAGATTTCCACAAAAAAAAGTGACGCTTTGGGCGGCTGATGCTTTGGCGATTGCGAGTTATGGTTACGAACAAAGAAGATAATTCTAAGCAATATGCCAAGAATAGAAAGAACATTTGAAAGAGAGAAAGCGACCGAGGAGGAGAAGGAAGAGATGAAAAGAAGCCGGATCCGTCTCGGTCGCTTCGATTATGAGGGATATGAGGAATGTGCCGACCGCGCAAGGAGCAAAGAGGAATTTGACTTCTACATGTATGAGGCTCACTGGGCTTTCAAGAGCGCGGAGGCAAGGGTATTCGGAAATTAGTAATTAACCAATAACAAAACGACAATAAAGATGAATATATCAGAATTAAGTGTTTCAGACCGTGTGCTGATAAGCCGCCGTCCGGCAGAGAAAGAGGTCGTAAAAGTCAAGGGGTTCACACCAAAAGGAACAATCATTATCCGCGATATGCAAGGGAGGATGATAGAGATAACTCCCGAGCAGATCTTGAAGAAATTCTGAGAGAGCCATGGAGAGATACGAAAAAGCCGTGCTTCGGGCGAGAGCAATTGCCAAACTGCCATTCAATGTATGGCTTAATGGTAAGGAATACCGAGTGTTTATCACCAAAAGCGGAGTGGAATTAATCAATAGGCATGGATGCGATAA
>CAZXGU010000067.1:0-15172 GCA_964640375.1 uncultured Sangeribacter sp.
GAATGTGGCAGACCTCAATAATATGAACCTCCCCCCCTGCCATGCCTTCTTCCAGTTCTATGTGGCTGAAGGAAAGCTCTCCCTGCAGCTCTATCAGCGCTCGGCCGACTGTTTCCTTGGTGTCCCATTCAATATCGCCTCCTACGCCCTCCTATGCATGATGATGGCGCAGGTCTGCGGCCTCAAGCCAGGAGAATTTATCCACACCACGGGCGACACCCACATCTATCTCAATCATCTCGACCAAGTGAAAGAGCAGCTCTCGCGCACACCGCGAAAACTGCCCCGCATGATTCTCAATCCCGATGTCAAAAATATCTTCGACTTCAAATTCGAAGATTTCACCCTCGAAGATTACGACCCCTATCCCCCCATCAAAGGAGCCGTGAGTGTTTAGGAATGAGGAATGAGGATTAAGAAGGAGGATTAAGAATGAGGAATTAGGAATGAGAATTAGGATTCAGGATTAGGATTCAGAATTAGGATTCAGGAAGAAATTAAAAAAGAGACAGCGTCGATGTGCGTTGTCTCTTGTTTGTTTCTGCGTAGGAGCCTTTGGCTCCGTCATTTAGTCGCCCTCATTTAGTCGCCCTCATTTAGTCGCTGTCACATGAAAGCAGCCGGTCTTTATCTCGAATTTCACCAAGCATCTCCCCTCCTTGCGCAAATCATATAAAACTTCTGCCAATACATTCTTCAGCGCCTCTTCGCTCAGCTGATTGTTATAGTCGAGACATTGAAAGCGATGATAGGAGATATCGAAAGTGGTTCCAAACTGATGAGTCGAGGAATCAGTGGCATTGATATTCACACGCCGCAGCTTCTTCACGGTGGCCGGCGTGCGCAAAAGAGAGGTGACATGTATCTTATAGCGAGCCTTCCCTTTGGCTTTCAGCGAATCCTGGAAATTGCGCCCTATCGCGCTCAGAAGATTCGAAGCCTCCGGAACAAGATAAGGGAGCGAATGGGTCAATTCATCAACCACATAATCCGAATTAGTGCCAACCTTCACCATCGGGCGCCGTGTATGATAGGCTTTCGCCAAATCGGTTATAGGCTCGATTCCCAATTTCTCGGCATAGGCATACTGCCGATAATTTGAATCGTTAAAAACCTCTGCCAAGCGTCCTAATGCCTTTACCCTTATATTACCCATTCTTACCGTCCCCGGCTCCGTTGCTTCCGAAGCATTAGCCGTGGAATCGTTTGCTGTTTGGGCTGAATCCGACACGTTGCTGTCGCTCAAAGCCTTCGCCTCGGCCAATTCAACCGCTTGCTCCTGCTTGTCGGCATTATTCTCCAACTCATTCTCGTAGGCATAACCCTCGATGAGAGTGTCGATTGTATATTTCCCCTTCCGGGGGCCGCACGAGAAAAGCGCGCCCCCGGCAAGGAGAACTAATATGGTGTAAGGCAATATATGCTGTAATCTTGGCATTATCTATTATTTAAAATATTACTTTCGAGGCCTTTCCCTCTTTGACAAGGATATAGAGCTGACCCTTCTGAGGAGCGTCAACCTTTACGCCCTGGAGAGTGTAATAAACTGGCGCCTCAGCTGCTTCTGTTTCAATCTGCTCGATTCCGCTCGGAGTGGCTGTCATCATGCCGATGGTCTTGTTCTTCCAATCCACCTCCACTCTATATTTTCCAGGCATCACCTTGTAGGCTTTTGCCTGAGCCGGAGTGGCAGTGGCCTCCAACTTCACGGTTGCTCCGTCGGGCACAAGCTCCATGTCGGCTGCTGGCGCGTAGCGGTTGCCGCCCACGTTCAGAGCATCCCATGTAGCGCCCAAACTCTTGGCAAAGGAGAAATAAACGTAGGGATCCACCGCTCCTGCACGCGTGGTTGTAGCAGCCGGTTTCTTGAACTCGGCAGTGGCCACAAACTTATTCCCCTCCTTCTGCATCGCCACGCCCGTATCGCTGGCCCAATCGTTACCCTCAGCCTGACCGATTATATAGAATTCAGCCGGCATGGTGTCTTCGACGGGTCCAACGTTGGCCTTGGTCCATACGCAATAATCATTACCGGCCGCCTTGATGTCGGAATTGCTATATCCGTCGGGCGAAACCATGGCGCCGCCGATTTTCACAACAGCCTTCCCTTTCGAGCCGGTAATCTCGGCCATATAGCAATCCGAAGATGAACGGAGCACAGTCACTGGCGACTGGTTATGGATTCCCACAGCATTGCGGACATTGATGAGCTGTTGAATCTCCGATTTATGCTCCTGATAATGGGGCCAGAACACGCAGGGCGTGCCGGGGCTCATAAGAATGAAGGCATTGGCTGCCACTACATTGCCGTTGAATTTCGATCCGTCGCGATAGGTGTCGTGATTATCAACGAAAGTCACGGCCAAACGCTGATACCAGTGATGAATCATACCGGCAGGCTGATCCTTAACTCCATTCTCTTTCCAAACCAATTCAGTCATGTTTCCCGAAGAGAAGGCTCTATTGAGAGCATATTTGCATGGGAAATCGAAAGCGGCTGATGTGTCGCCGGTCTTGGATATCCAAGTGGCCACGGCATCATAATCAGCATCCCAATACTCACCAACAGAATATTCTATATCTGCGTATGTGTTATAAATCTTATTATATTCTCCGCTATAGCCTTTCACCATGTCGTAGCGAGCACCGACATAGCCATATTTCTCCTTGAGGCATTTCAGATAGTTCTTGCAATTGTTCTGCACATTGGCATTCGTATGGTCCAGGTCGCGACAGCCGTCGAAGTTATCGCCAGTGTCATAATTCCCTGTCGGCTTAGGCTGACCGGCAGCGTAGGCCATCTCATCATTACAGCAAATCCCCTCCAAGCCGATTTTCCAGGTCTGGCCATTCCATTGCTCCACAGGGAAGTCATACCAATTGGTCACTCCATTACGGTGATTGATAACCACATCGGCGATGAAACCGGTACCCTTCGCCTTAAAGGTTGAAATCATGGAGAGAAGTTCCTTCTCGGTTCCGAAATCTGAGTTATGGTTAGTGAACCAATACTGGGGCATATACCCCATGCCAAAACATTTACCCGAATTCGGAATCCAGATAAGTTTGAAATATTGTGAAAGTTCATCCGACTGAGCCTCAAGTTGTTTCCAGCTCGTCTCCTCCTGAGAATCCCAATAGAAACCCTGAAGCATCACCCCCTCATAATTAAAGGGCCATCCCAAAGCCAAGGCATCAGCAGAGCTGCAAAGCAAGGCAGCCCCCATAAAACCCGACGCCACAGCGCGTGAAAGAAATCTTTTCATATTGATCCTAAGGTTAAGATTATATTAGTTAAAGCTATTTCATCATTTAATGCTATTTCATCGATTTGTCATAACCATTTCATCGATTTGTCATAACCATTTCATCGATTTGTCATAACCATTTCATCGATTTGTTTAAGCTATATCTCGCTCGGCCGTGTATTGTGGGCCGAACGAAGTGAGGTCGAGCGCACCCCTCGTGCATTTGTACGCCCCAAGCCCAAACCAACCACAAAATTAACAATTATTTATCTAACCCCCAATAATTCTCCAAAAAAATCCCTCTCTACCCACTGCCATACCTACCGGCAGCGCCGGTTACATCATTATTAACCCCTCCCTATACCGGCGGAGTCGGTTAAATTATTATTAACCCCTGGTTGGCGACCGTAGGGAGACTACCAGGGGGTCCGACACTCACCCCCTCCCCTCTACCGGCAGCGCCGGTTGCATTATTTCGCCAGCACTATCAAGATTTCCTCCGTACGCCGGATTCTTAGCTTTTACAAGCACACCGGATATGACAGGATTCTTCGCATAATTATTTCCTGAACTTTAATCCTCCAAGCACTGAATTATTAAGGCTCCGCCCATCGGAGAATGAGCAGAACTTTCGGGGAATTCTCCAATCTAATTCTGTGAAATTCTGTCACTTCCGTGGCATCGCTTCGCGATAATTGGTCTGTGCGTGGCAGTCTTTCCATTCGGGTCATTTCCCTTGAAGAGAATAGTAAAATGGGAGAAAGAAAGGAAAGACTCACGAGCACAGAAGGAGGTTCGCAGGCTCTCAGCCACAGAAAAGCCAGAAGGTCACAGAAGGATAAATAATCCCGGCGCAGATTTTCGGGGATTTAGCAGATCTGACGGAGATTTTTTTTATAAGTGTATGGATTTCAGCAGAAGGGCTCCGTGAGCCTGCGCAGACGGATAAAGAAAACCCCACCGCTTTTCCCATTCTTGCAATTTTGGGTCATCCGGACGGCCGGGGCGGGAGCTTTCCAGCTTCCGCAAACCCCTTATCGGCTCGATGCCGATAAAGGTTTAATTTAACAAGTCCCGATCTTTTCCCCATTTATTCCATTAGAAGGGCAAATCAATGCCATAATCCGTCTCCGGTTCATTGACCGAACTAAGCTCATTATAATATTTTAGATCATTCAATTTCTTCTTATAATCAGCTTTAATCTTTTCATTCTCAATTTCTTCACGTCTATGCTTCCCAAGAGAGGCAAAGTTGGAATCTTGCTCAATGCCAAGGAACCTTCTCCCACACAAATTAGCTGCTATTCCAGTTGTCGAGGAACCTGCAAAAGGATCAAGGATCCAGTCATGGGCATTGGTTGAGGCCAAGACTATGCGAGTTAGTAGGGCTAATGGTTTCTGGGTAGGATGCTTGCCACATGATTTCTCCCATCGCGCTATTGCAGGAAGTCGCCACACATCTGTCATCTGCTTTCCCTCGTTTATAGCCTTCATAAGCTCATAATTAAATTTATGAGGTACCTTCTTCGACTTACGGGCCCATATTATAAATTCAGCAGAGTGGGTAAAGAATCGGCAAGACACATTTGGCGGCGGATTAGTTTTTGCCCAAGTTATAACATTTAAGATCTTATAGTTCAGCTCTGTAAGAGCACTCGCTATTGCAAAAATGTTGTGATGTGTACCTGAAATCCAAATGGTGCCGTTATCCTTTAGTTTCTCCCGACAGAGAGTTAACCACTTTCGATTGAATTCTAAAATACTTTCAGGAGTTCCCCCTTTATCCCATTCTCCTTTATCTACACAAACGACCTTTCCCGACTGATAACTGATCCCTCCATTGGATAAAAAGTAAGGGGGATCAGCAAAAATCATATCGAACTTAAAATCAAATTCGGGAAGAATTTCAAAAGAATCACCATTTACAATAGTGAACGCCCGATCGTTTGATTTGTAGTAAGGAGTGATCATTTCATTTCTTTTTTTATCGAATCGACAAATTCACCAACACTTGAAAGATTATATACATTTTTTACATGGACAAATGCCTCTTGAAGCTTATTTCTTGCACTCTTCCAACCGATACCATCCGTAATCCATACAAATTCATAACCTGGAACCGCATCAATTTTAGTTGCAAGTTCTGAGTAGGCCCGTGCCACTTCATTTAATTTTGAACCGCCTCCCGTGTAGAAATTGGCTTCTATTAGGTAGGTGGTAGCAGGAGTTTTGATAACAAAATCAAATCGCTTTATATCGGTTCCTAATACTTTTACTATCTCAGGAAATTTCGAATAATATACTTCCTTTTCAAATTTGATTCCTGCCTTTGTGAACACCTCTTCTACAAGCCGTTCCATTATATGACCACCTCTATTCTTACGAGCATTTGTATCAAGACCAACCTCAACCCCAAAAACATAGTCAACAAGATTCTTTATTTGCTTTGTCTGAAAAACCTTAGTAAGACCAGTCTCATCAAGGAACTTTGTAACCTGTTCCGGCGATTTAAAATAATCAGTAATTAAGTAGGTATTTCCGTCCGTATCAATCGCCTTTTTCTTATCTGTTTTTCGTACGGCAATAAGAATGTCAAGCACAGAAAACACCTTTGGGTTTTCTTCCCAAAGTCTTTCCACGGCTGCCTTCATATCCTCTTGGCCTATAAGATAATTAAGCTGGTTAAGCTTTATTGAAATAGAATCCACATTTGCAGCAACCTTTTTGAAATCCACATAATCTTTTAACGAATAATGGGTTTCCTTCAAAGGCTTCATAAATTCATTAAATCTTTCGCTCATAGGTTCTCAATTAAAATATTGTAGGTGCATCAGATCCTTGCACCTCCTTATAGTTTCGTATTAACAGTTCCGTCAAATTTCCTCGTTTTGAAGCATTCGCATTTATATTTCTTTTTGCCGTCACCCTCTCTATATAATAATTTCTATATAAATTATCCAAGAAATCATCTTCGGGGTTTCTTCCCTTACAGTCAGAATTACTTAACATTGCATTGCATCCATCTAAAGTAAGTTGGGAAAAGAAATCTCTTAGGCGAGTTTGTTCGCTATCATCAAATGCTTCCTTAACATAAGAATTAAAGCTTGAGGTTGCATCTAAAGGTCTATATGGAGGATCAAAATAAAAGAAGGTGTAACCATTTATATAATCGGCAGTCTTTGAAAAGTCGCCTCTAAGAATTTTCACTTTTTGCAATGCCTCACTATCGGCCATTAATAAATCCTTGTCACATATTGTAGGATTAGAGTAACGACCGAAAGGAACGTTAAAGCCCCCTTTTGAATTCTCACGATATAGACCATTAAAGCAAGTGCGATTTAAGAAAATCATATAAGCAGCTTCTTCTATCTCACTTAACTTGCCTTGATTAAAGGAGGCTCTATTCTTAAGAAATAATTCTTTTCGGGATTCCTCATCTGGCAAAGCTCTAAACTCCTCTTGCAACTCGGATAGAAGATTAATTAAAGCTTCTGGCTTATCTCTTATTACATTATAAGTTGTAACTAAATGAGGGTTAATATCATTAACAATTGCACGTTTTATGTTGGGATATTTTTGCAACATAAAAAATAGCATGGCTCCGCCTCCAATAAATGGTTCAATATATGTAATCTCTTTTTCCTTTCTGAATGATTCAGGGAGAAAGGAATTAAGCGTAGGCAGTAATTGTGTTTTACCTCCTGCCCATTTCAGAAATGGTTTTGCTTTTGTCTTTATCGCTGTCTGCATAGCTTAATACCGAATCTTCAATCGCCTGAGTTATAATTGATGATGAAAATTTTTGTCAATATCAATCAGGGGGTAATTAATCAATCTTAAGATTTTCCTCTTTATAATACTTCGATTAGATTGGAATTTATAAAAAAATCTCCCCTAAATTTTTGAATTCCTTAAACTTTACTCGGGTTCACACCATCCTGCATCTATATACTTTTGCAATCTATTTTTTAGAATATTATAGAAGTTTTCATTTGTGAAAAGATACATCGTATCTCCATTCTCTCCTTTCCCTTGGTAGCCAAAAGTCATTCCATCCTCACCAAAAAAGATGGTATTAGTATAGGCTGACTTATATCTCTTAAACCTATATTCTAAAAAACCATATCCCTCTATACTTTTTATTCGCCTAATCTCACAACTCTTATCATGTGGTTTTAAATGTAAAACTATAAAATTATTATTCTCATCAGTAATATCAGGCTGGACCCTTAGGTAAAATCCCTGTAAGCCCCCGGTTTCGCTTCCATGAGATTTAATCTCTATTATACCTGTTCTATTGTTTTCTTTATCTACGGCTATTGTACTCTCTTTCAATACATATCCACCACCTTTATGATAAGATTTTCGTTCACTATAGGGGAGTCGGCTAATTCTCTCCCCTAAACAAGCTAAGCGGTATTCATCTTCTGGTTTTATTTCAGAGTACAATGGGAAAGCTACGACAGAAGCAATTATTATAGATAATAGAAAAGTAATATTCAATCTCATGGTATAGAATATAATCGATTAAAAGTTAAACTTGTCGAAAACTCCTTAGCACTGAAGCTTGTATCGCTTAGCTTCCTCTCATAATTCTAAGAAATTTATATCTTTACAAATTTAGTTAAAAATATCGATTTACAAAAGTGCCATCATCATTTTGTCACAATATTATCGACTGCAGGGTATCTATTTCGCTTAACAATTAGGTTTTTCCACAACCTATTCCAGGAATTACTCGGCTTTTGGGATAGTTCACATTCCTCCAGTTTTTGGGACAAAACTTCTTATTTTCAGCCCCAACTGTGGTTACATATCCACAGTGACAGTTGTATGGAGCGGAGTCGTCCCCGGCTCCGAGTGAATCATTTTTCAGGAGCCGGGGACGACTCCTCTCCATAATCGGCTGCCCTTTAAAGATTTCTGTGCCATTCCGTCCTTTCAGTGTCACAGGGAGCTTGCGACCAATTCCGTGCTTGCACGTCTTTCCTTTCCATCCATTATCCACAATACCCATAAGTTTAAGTCTGCCCACACAACGAAAGATACCCTCTCAAATGCGCTGTAGTTTTGTGATGCTACCAAAAACGAAAGGTTTGGATGTTTCACAAGAAGATAAGTAATTGAAGAATCTTTCAGTGATATTTCCAAAAGCGCAGCTTTTAGTTCATTCTCAATCGACTAAGCGGTTCGGCGAACGTACTGGGAGAGTTCTTTTCAATTCTGCGAGCACCAATTTCATATTCGAAACTCGAATTGAGAATCATTTTATCTGTAATCTCTACACGTGAGATAGTCGCAATTCATTAATCGCGCTAATGGTTAGAATTATATGGAATGGCTCTTCCCTAATTGATGGGCTGGAAGATTACTCTTATTTTGAGATTTGCCAGTCAGTTTTGGCTCATATCTCCGACTGCATCGAGGAGTATGATATGGAATGTCGCGTTACGGCCATGTCAATTTATGGAAGTAGAAAACGTCTTACTTCCACTATCGAGTCCGATTTAGATGTCGTGGTGGAATATGAAGGGAAGGAACGGGAGGATGATTGCTTCAATCTGTTCAACGAAGAGCCTCTCTATATCAATGATATCAAAGTGGATATAAATCCTATTAAGGCATCCAAATCAGGCCACATTGAGGATTTCCTTGAGAGAACTAAAATTAAGTCTGTGGAATTCCGTCATTTCCGTGACATCGCTTGCGATAAAGGGTCTGTGTCTGGCAGTCATTCCATTCCAGCCATTATCCTTAATAAAGGTAAGATGATAGAAAGAAAGGAAAGACTCACCAGCACAGAAATAGTCGCAGGCTCCTTGCCACTGAAAGGCCAGAATGCCACAGAAAGATAATTGAAAAAATCCCCGTTCCATCCTGTCACATCTTGCATGGCTCGAAGAGCCGAAAATAATCCGGCGTACGGTAAAACTTCTATCCCCACAAAAAATAATAGTGAAATAATGAGTGTGGCGTTTGAAAATAAGAGGCAATCCGTACGCAGGATTTCTTAGCTTTTGCAAGCACGCCGGATAGGACGGGAGCTTTAGAAATATTTTATCTCGTCGGGCCGGAACACTATCTCATCGCGCGAAATGGGGGCCGCAAGGAAATAGCCTAAGCAGAAGGAGCCTTCAAACATGCGCGGACCGTTACTGTTGCCCACACTCAGGGCTTCCAGATAATCGTGCATCGCCCTGCTCACGGGCACTACCGTGGCCGTGACAACATCGCCATCTTCGAGCTTGTCGGCATCATCTTCCTCATCAAGGTCCATCCGACTGGTCATCAATACTTCATTTATTATTCCCCCGGCGGAAAGAAGGTCGTTGATTGCCACCCACTGATATGCCTCCCCGTTGCGATAGACGCGCAGCCAATAATAATCATCATGCGAAGCCGCGGGGTCGGTAAATGAAACCTGAAGCACGGCTACATAATCGTAAGGCATCTTTATCCAGTTGAATTCCATGCCAGTGATTTCAGTGGCCGGACGCATCAGGCACTCGGAGCTGTATCTTTCTCCGTTACGCTCCACTACCAGCCGGTATTCATGCCCCTCCTCTCCCTTCATATCCGATACATACTGGCCGTCGGAGTCGGGAGCAAGCTCAAATTCCTGGCCGGAGGTAAGGTCGGTTATGACAACGGAGGCATCGCGGAGCCGTTCTCGGCGCATCGGCTCATCCATCGGAGTGGTGAGCGTGAGCGACACTTGCGCGCCATCCTGAGTCAATGCCCCCTCTATCACCAGTATCGGCTCTATGTCATGATATTTGAAATCCAATTCCTTCTCGCAGCCTGCGAAAAGGAATCCAACAAAAATCGCTATTATCTTAAATATTTTCTTTCTCATAATTAATTATAATGCCCAAATCTCCTAAATTGCCCATATCGCCCATAATGCTCAAATTGCCTATACCGCCTAAATCGCCCATAATGCCTATATCGCCCAAAAATTAAAACTTCAACGTATAGCTCACCGAAGGAATAACCCCGAACATCGCCATCAGCACTGCTCTTGACCCCGATGGATTCTTCGGGTCGTCTTCAAAATATACCACGTAAGGATTATATCGGCAATAGAGATTATACACTCCGAAACTCCATTCGTAGGTGAGTTTCTTCCCGACGTGGGTATAAGTAGCCGATAGGTCGAGGCGGTGAGTGTCGGGAGTGCGGTAGGCGTTTCGACGGCTGTAATAATAGATTGTAGTTCCGCTCAATTCATATTTATCATCTGGGGCGGTGAGAGGGGTGCCGGAAGAGAATATCCATGAGCCCGACATGCTCCAGCGGTCGTTGAAGCGATAGATGGCCACAACCGAAAGGTCGTTTCGACGGTCATTTGTGGCAGCATACCACCGGCCGTCGTTTATTCCGGCTATCCGCGTCTCCGTTTTTGAAAGGCAATAGGCAATCCAGCCCGTGAGGCGCCCCGTGTTTTTTCGAAACATCACCTCCGCGCCATAACTGCGTCCCTTGCCCCCTAACACGAGGTCTTCGATGTTGAGCCGTGAAAACATTCCATAGCCGTCGCGGTAATCATACACATTATCCATCTGCTTATAATAAGCCTCCACCGACCAATCGAAGGCGCCACCGGAGGTCATCCCCGAATATCCTGCCGCGTATTGCCATGTGCGCTCGGGCTTGATATTGGCCGACGAAAGGGCGTAGCGATCGAACGGAAAACTCGTGGCGCTCGACCGCACCGAGTGGATGCTCTGACTGGTGAGCGACACCCCGGCTTTCACGTTATGGTTGTCGTTGATGTTCCATTTCAGGCTCACGCGGGGCTCGGGCGAGAGATAGGTTTTGGAGCTGTAATCGGGAGGCGTTTCCTGGGGCGAGTCGAAGCGATGAAACTTGGAGCCCGACATAGAGGTGAACATATTGAGCCTTATGCCTCCCGAGAGATAAAACGGGCCTCCTAAGAGCCCTTCATAATTTGCCCAGGCGGCATTCACCCAGCCGCTCTTTATATCTCTCACCCTATTGTCGCCAATGTTGAAATCGGCCGACTCCACCCTCAAAAATTCCGAGCGCACGCCGAAATCGAGGTGACGGTCGTCGTCGATAGCATAGCTTATGTTTTCATTCAGGGAGGCATTGCGGATATATTCCTTCAACATCTGCGAGTTCTCCATGATGCTCATCTCCATTTTAGCATTATAGGAGGTGAAGGCGCCTGTGGTGTTGAAATGCCATGAATCGCCGCGACGTGCCGACCAGTTGGCCGAGGTGGCAACATTTCCCCAATACATCCCCATTATTTCGCCAACGGCCATATTGTCGTGACCCATGATGAATGAGACATCGATATTATCATCGGGTCGCGGTTTATAGCGCAATTTGGCAGTAATGTCATAGAAATTCATCACCGTGTGGCGATATTTGGGAATCATCTTCAGGAAAGCATCGACGTATGAGCGGCGCCCCGTTACAGCGAAGGAGAGCTTATCCTTCACTATCGGCCCGCGTGCCATCGCTTTAGCGGCCAAGATGCCGATGGTACCGGCAGCGTGATACTCCTCCATGTCGCCGGGAGCAAGGCCCGTTTCAAGCACAGCCGAGGAGGCCTCGCCGAAGGAAGCCGGGATGGGACCTTTATAGAGAGTGGCGCGACCAAGAGCCTGGTCGCTGAAGGTGGAGAAGATGCCCATCACATGGGTGGGATTGTAGAGGGTCATGCCGTCGAGCTGGATTAGATTCTGACCCGAGTTGCCGCCCCTCACTTCAAATCCTCCCCCTCCGTCGCCTTCGCTATGCACGCCGGGGAGATATGTGATAGATTTTATTATGTCGTTCTCGCCGAAAATCACAGGCACCAATGCCATCTTCGAAAGCTCCACATTCTCTGCCCCAAATTTCAGGGAGCCTATCCTCTGGTTGGCCGACTGGCCGGTTATGACCACCTCCTGCAAATTCTCGGTTTTCTCCAGCTCTGACTGCTCTGACGGAGCTGACTGCTCTGAGGAAGCAGCCGTTAATTCCTGCGCATTCCCCTTCAGCTCTCCGAGCAAGGGGATACACGCCAATCCCAACCCACAAAAAACAATCTTTTTTCTTATCATCACCTAATCGAAATCTTTAACTGCGCAGCTTGATTCTTCAGAAGCCCTGAATCCTCCCCCCTCCGCAGCTTGGTTCTCTTTCAGAAGCCCTAAATCCTCCCCCTTCCGCAGCTTGGTTCTCTTTCAGAAGCCCTAAATCCTCCCCCTTCCGTAGCTTGGTTCTCTTTCAGAAGCCCTAAATCCTCCCCCTTCCGCAGCTTGGTTCTGTGTAGCAGCTTTAGCTGCGCCCCGGTTATTGCTCAGCCGAAGCCATAAAAGCCTCCAGCCAAAGAGTTTTATATGCCTGAACGAGAGCCGCGAATTTGGGAGCCATATCTGCGAAGCCGGCGAAATATTCTTCCAGCGTATAGATGCTATTATCGGGGAATTTAATCATCGGAGAGGCGGAATATGCCCAATTGGTGGGCCATTCCTTATAAACGGGTTGGAAGATAAGGGTGGCTTGGTCGGTCTTGGTGCCGTTATATCTCAATTGGGCTTTCACATTCTTATTGAGGCGGTCGCAAGCCTGCTGACAAGCATCTTTCACCATATTTTTATCTGTAGAGCCCCAGCCGGCATATTCTCCGGCTATATCGAGCAGCAACGTTTCATAATAATCCATCTGAGCATACACCTGCACATCGCCCATTATATCTATGGCGCCATATCCTTTCTTTATCATCTTGCCGATAAGGTTATCGAGAAGGAGGGATTCGGTGTTTTTAAGTTCTTTCCAACGGTCCGGGTCGCAGAGGCCGTCGCCTTTAAGAGTGGCGTAGGCCGTGGCGGTCTGTTCATTACTTATAAAGAATTGGGCGCGCGATTCCACAATCTTATCTTTCCCTTCGAGCTCAGTCATGGCCCGAAGATTGGCCATGCTTGCATCTATATTGGCAGAGATGGTGTGGGCATTGGCATCGAATGTGGAGGAGACAGTGCTTGAGGCGAGCGAAGCGCCGTTCTGAGTGAGGTCGGTGGTGAGGTTTATTCTCCCTGTTCCTAATCCCTGTTGGGCTGCTTTCAACACCACGGGCTGACCCTGGGCGTTATTGAAGCGAAATTCTATATCGTCGGCATCGGCTGTCTTGATCCAACTTTGAGTGGCGGCGTCGGGTTCATACACGCCGGCCAATGCTCCGAAGAGGGCGGTGTAGGAGAAATCGGTGGCGGCGCGCGTCAGACTGCTGACGTCGCCTGAGGCGGCATCATTAAGAGCAGAGAAATAGCTGCCGGGGGAAGGAACCAATTGGCCCAATATTGCATAAAAATTTTCGGGCAACTTATATTCGCCATACCGGGCGGCAAAATAGGCTGAAAGGTCGATTATCTCTTTCTGGTCGGCGGGATTGAATTTGACGAGGAATTTCTCGGCTGTGGTTTCAAGGAATGCCTTGCTCTCTGCGGGGCTCATGGCCTGCATTGTTCCGCTGCCCTGAGGACCTTCGGGGTTATCTATGTCGGTTGATTTATCGCAGGCTGCCAATGCCAAAAGGGATAGGGCCAGCCACTGTAATTTGGAAAATTTCATGCTGATATAATTTATGAGGATGGTTAAGGTGGAGGAAAGCTCTCTCCTTTATTTATAACCGCCTCATGCAATATGAGTTTATTTTAAACTGCAAAATTACATAATAATCCTTTACCTACACCAAAACATTTTGCAAAATCTACCATAATTATATATATTTGCAAATAAATCTATGCCAAAATGAAAGTAAAATATTCTCTGTTATTGCCTCTCTCAATAGCTGCCTCTGCAACCCTTTCTTTTGCTGCCGACCCTACTCAGCAGCCCCAATTCGGCTCGATTGAGCGCCTCGAAGTGGCGGCTCCCCAGCTTAACGACACTATAGATGTCGATGTTTGGGTGCCTTCCGATTTTTCTAACGAGAAGCGCTATCCCGTGCTTTATATGCACGACGGCCAGAATCTTTTTGATGCCAACACCACGTGGAATCATCAGTCGTGGGAAATGGACCAAACGCCTCACCTCCTTATCGAGGAGGGGAAAATCGAACCTATAATTATTGTTGGCATTCATAGCGACCCGAAGAAGAGAGTTTCCCAGCTTATGCCTCAACAGGCCGTGAAGGATGCCGGCCTGGATGAGCTGATGGCGGAAGTGAAACTCAAGGGTGAGCCTATTATAGGCGACCAATACGCAGATTTTGTGGTCAATACGCTCAAACCTCTTATCGATTCCAAATATCCCACTCTTTCAGACCGCGACCACACGGCCGTGATGGGTTCGAGCATGGGCGGATTGATGTCGCTCTATCTGATTTCGCAATATCCCGATGTGTTCGGGGGTGCGGGATGTCTTTCCACCCATTGGTATGGTTCGCTTGATGCCGGCGACCGCTTTGGCAACGCCATGATGCAATTTGTGGAAAACAAACTTCCCGATCCTGCCACTCATCGACTTTATTTCGACCATGGCACGGCGACTATCGATGCCTATTATGGTCCATGGGAAACACAGGCTTTGCTGATTGCCCAGAAGAAAGGCTATCAATATGGAAAAAATCTTGACAGCTATATCGATTATGGGGCGCCACATGAGGAATCGGCTTGGTCGGCACGTGTGGAGCGGCCTCTTCGCTTCCTCTTCGGAAAATAACACTACTCGCTGAGCCCGGGGCGGAAGCTTTCCCCAACCGCAGTGCGGTTGCACCGTCTATTAACCGGGGGTTCCGGCTTCTCCGGAACCCCCGGACTGTCTAACTGTGTGGAAGCAACCGCGGAGCGGTTCCATTTTGTTGTCGTCATCTTTGTCAATCCAGTCGTATCTCTCTACAACCTATCATGGCTCTCAAAGTGGAACCGCTCCGCGGTTCATGGAGAGTGGTTGGGTTCGGATCCGAG
>CAZXGU010000068.1:0-14948 GCA_964640375.1 uncultured Sangeribacter sp.
ACCCTGGGTTTTATGAGAAATTTTATTTCACTCCCGGAGATCTGGGTTTCAAGCCGATCCAGACCTCTTTAGGCCGCATCGGTGTTCTTGTGTGTTGGGATCAATGGTATCCGGAGGCAGCGCGTCTTATGGCCATGAGAGGAGCCGAATTGTTGGTTTATCCCACAGCAATTGGCTGGAATCCCGATGATGATGAGGAGGAGAAAGCCCGTCAGCGCGAAGCGTGGATCACTATTCAACGAGGCCATGCCGTGGCTAATGGATTGCCGGTGGTGAGTGTGAACCGTTGTGGATTTGAAGAAGACCCATCGGGTCAGACTTCGGGAATTGATTTCTGGGGAAGCAGTTTTGTGGCTGGTCCTCAGGGAGAGATACTTTTTATGGCTCCTGAAAATTCACCTGTGGAGGAGATAGTGGAGGTGGATCGGGAGCGCACGGAGAATGTGCGCCAGTGGTGGCCTTTCTTCCGCGACCGCAGGATTGACCGCTATGGCGACCTCACCAAACGTTTTCTGGACTAAACAAGATTTATAAATCGTAATAATTAGAGAAAGATGAAAAAACAAATTTTACGTGCTTTCCTTCCTGCCTTAGCTATAGTTTTATGCTCATTAGTGGCTATGGGAGCAACCGATGAATATAAGAAGGCTTCTGAGAAGGATATTTTGAATGCCAAGACAGTGACAGCAAGATTTGACCAAATCACTTCCGATGGGTATCATTATATCTATTGGCTTGTTTTCAATGCTCCGAGGGCAAAGGGTGATAAACCGACGGTAACGATAGAGAATCCCTCCTTGCCTCCAAAAATTTATACAATTGAGAGAGCTGCCGGTTCTCAGATTCGGAAGGAGTTATGGTGTAAGGACACTGATGGGAAAGAGGTGAGGATAATTCTTAAATATGAAGAGAAGCCTGGGGCGCGAAATGCAACGGATCTTAAATTGTATGTGGATAGTTATCCAGGTAAAAGGGCTAATCAGCAAAGTATAGATGCAACGGAGGTGCAGCATATCTATACAGTTAAGGACACTTACGAATCGGCATCCGTGCTGCTTTCTCCGGAGAACAGTATGACTCAAAGGGTAAAAAATGAGAAAGTGGCAACCTATCCGGCAATCTTTAAATGGATGGATGCTAATATCCCGGGCATCTAATCTAATTTAACTGTAATAATTAAGGAGCATCCTGTTTTCTTAGGATGCTCCTTAAATTTTATTATAACTGATTAAAAGAAGATGTAGGAGGGACCGGAACCGACGCCGAATTTTTTGATGAAGGAGAGGGAGGAATCATACATTGCAACATATCCGGGAGCCACATAGCTTGGATAGGGCCCATCCATTATGTAGGAACCAACAAGGATATTTCCTGTTGTCGGGTCGATAGAAATATAGTTGGGATATTCCACTTCCGAAGCCTCCCAAGTGGTGAATTTCCCTGAGGTAACATTAAAGGTTCCAAAATCGCGGTCCGGTTTATTGAAAGGCACATTGATATAAGCAATCTCATTGGGTCCTGCTCCCACGATTGTGGCATTAACAATAAACTCACTTCCGGCTTCCGGGTCTGTCTTTTGTAGTGTATCAATCTCCGGATCAATTTCGTAAAGTGATGAATTGAGTTCGGCATAATTACCCTTGGCAAGAAGGTAGAGATGACCATTGATGCTCAGGAAAGTATCTGGATTCATTGGCACGGTAACGGTGGAAACGACAGTGAAAGAGGAGAGGTCGATTATCGAAGCCGTGGTTCCATAATCTGGATAATTCATGCCATCGGAATTGGGCACATACAAACGGTTATTGAGGATTGCAGGAGTTTCAGGGTTAGGACCAACCTTTACGCGAGCGTCGATATCCAAAGTGAGGGTGTCGAGACGTGCCACATAACCGTCAAACATAGTGACATAGACTTTTCCCTTATCCGTAACCATAGCGCGGGGTTTGGATCCGGTTGCTTCCGGAGTCAGCTTAATCTGCTTGATAGACTTGAAATCCGAAGCGTTAACCACTTCAATAGTGTTCGACTCATAGATGCCCAGATATAGCTTGCTTCCATAGCGTACACCGCATTGAGGAGTATTTCCCAAGCTGCGGTTGTTCACTTTTTGGAAAAGATTGTTTTCAACCGAGAGATCTGCAAAATCAATAAAACTCAGGCTTCCTTCCACTCCCATGTCGAGTTGTCCCTGATTCAATACGTATGCTCCGGCGGTTTTCGTGGGAACAGGATTGACCGGCGGTTCTGGATTAGGTTCATCCTTACTGTCGGAGCAAGAGAAGAGAGAGAAGGATAGCATGGCAGCTAAAAAGCCGTTTAAAAACTTTTTCTTCATGATTTAAAATATGTTATTGGTTAAAGAATATGCGAAATAAGTTCCCTTTTAAAAAGAGTATCCATCAAGGGGGGTGTTAATTAGAATTTATATCCCACAGAGGCAGTCCAGCTTCTTCCCGGCATAGGATAGCGGGCAACAATCTCATATTGTTTGTTGAGAACATTCATTAAGTCGGCACGCAGCTCCAATTTCCCTTTTTTTAAGGAAAAGATATGAGACAATGAAGCTCCAAAATCTGCATAACCCGAAATTCGGGTGGAAGGGATATTGGCATTGGTGGTGTATCGAGCCGAAGTGGCTGTGGAATGTATCGCAAGATTCACCCAAGGGTTAAGCCAAGAGATAGATGCCGCCCCCGAATTTAGAGGCGTATAAGCCACCTGTTTCATCCAATCAATCTTATCTGGAGATGTGTGAGGCTGCGCTCTTTGATAGGAATAAGAGCCGTCGATTAGAATGGAATGACACGAAGCGAGTTCTATTTCTGCGTTAAGTGTTATGTCTAACCCATAAATTCTTACCTTGCCTAAATTGGTCATCGACCATTTGAAAAGATTGTAAGGCACGGCCACTATCTTATCTTTTACCTTGTTCAGATATCCATCCACAATTAAAGAAAGATCTTTTAGGTGGGGAAGTGAAGGAGCAGAAAAGGTGAAACCAACATTCCATTGATCGGTGATTTCGGGTTTCAATGAAACGGTGCCGTAGTTATCGAAATAGAGTTCGTTGAAGGTCGGCATCCGGAATATATTCTTATAGGAAGCCCTGAAGTATAGAGGTATGGTTTTAACGGGACGGACTGAAATTGAAACCGAAGGAGAGAGACGGCTTGAATTCTTTTTTACACGCGTTTCAGCTTCACCGTTATTTAAGGCATCGAGCGAACGGTCTAAGAAAATGGAATAAAGCAGTCGGCCTGTAACGTTTATGCAGCCGGAATTGAATTTGGCTGATATTGCCTGTAGAATTGAATTGCGAAACGGCCTTACGTCGCTCGATAGATTGGATGAAAGATTATTATAAAACCAGTCGGCAGAGTAATCTATTGCCCAACCGGCAGCCGGAATATAAAGAAGGGCAGCGGAAGAAAATGCTTCTCTCTGGATATAATTTTGGTCGAGCCGTCCTCCCGGATAAATTCCATCCACATCCTGATAGCGCGAAGAAGCCCAATTGAATTTTGCCAAACCCATTATAGAGAAGGCAGAAGAGAGCTTAGACTTCCATCGTGTTTGCGCAAAGAAATTGCGGTCGTGAAGATGCTCGTTGGAATCCTCGGTATAATATATCACCGGTCCCGGAAGCTGTCGTGAGTTGTCGTAATAGTATAGTTTGGTGGAGAGGGAGGAGTTATGTGTTGGTTTGAAAAGGAAATTGACTTCGGAATGAACTGAATTCATTCGGGAGTTTGAACGTTTTTCACGCGTAGTGTGGTCTCCATTGTAGAGAGTGAAGGGATAATCGTTTTTGGCATGAAAGAACTCCCCGGTTGCTGATAGTGAGAAATTTGAGCCATTTGAATAGCCCACGTGCAAGAAAGGATTATAGAGCTGGAAGGCTCCAACTTTCATCCGCGTGTCTAATTCAAGCGATCTCTCCCATAAATCGGGGCTCTTGAGAGTATTAATAAAGATGGTGGAAGCTGAGGCGATATTTCTTGCAGGCCCGAATATATCGTCGTTATCACCCGAGGTAAGAGCCAAGGTTGAGAGGTTGTTGAGGGAGTATCTTGAAAGGTCGATTTCACCGCTACGAAGATCTGAAAGCGGGATGCCGTCGTATGCCACCCCTGTGTGTTGAGCTCCCAATCCTCGGACAGATACTGTTTTCAGACCGCCGGCTCCGCCATAGTCGCGCAGATTCACACCGGGCAGACGTTTGATAGCGTCCGCAATGTCAGTGATGCCGGTTTGAAGAATCTTTTCTGATGTGATTTGATGAAAGGGAACGGAGGCGGATATTGATTTTTCCTCTTTTTGAGAAAGCACCTCTAAATTAGGGAGGTTACGTGAATTATCAGAGGTTGTGTCTTGAGAAAAAGATGCGGTAGGAGCGCTCCATAGAACATTGGAGAAGAAGCAGCCACAAAATGTAAATAAGATTCTTTTCATCCTCGTGAAAAAATTTGATTGAAGAAAAGAAAACAAAGGGTCGGACTGTAACCGTAGCGGGACTGTCGGGGATTTCCACCCCAGTTCCATTTGCTTTCGCCGGCAAAATTAATAAATTATTTGTAAATATAAATAACAATTAAAGAAATTTTTCCATAAATAATGACTGAGGGTATGCTTTAGTCTTCTCCTCTTTTTATTTTCCAGTGACCGGTTTTATTGCTGCCAACGCGTTCTATTATATTGTTTTCGCGTAAACGTTTAAGGATATTTTCCACTGTACGTTTTGTTACTCCCATACGGTCTGCAATATTTTGTGCCGTATAATTGGGTTGTGAGTCTAATAGTAGAAGAACCCGTTTATCGTTATCACCGAACTTTATACCGAACTTTATACCGAACTTTATACCGAACTTTATACCGAACTCCTTGTCAAGAGTTGACATAATCTCCGGTTGCTCTTCTTTTGTATTTATATTATAATGTTGGGTTAGAGCACTAAGAATCTCACCAAGCATAAATTCGATAAAAGGAGTGGATTCTCCGGCTGCGGTAGATGCTGAGATGGCATCATAATATGCTTGTTGATTAGAATAAACCATGTTTTCAACAGGTAGATGAGCAAAAATCGGGTGTAGTCTGGAGAGTATTAGCGATTGCCATAATCGGCCCGTCCGGCCATTACCATCCATAAAAGGATGAATAAATTCAAATTCATAATGAAATACGCAGGAGCGAATGAGTAGGTGATCTTTTGAATTTTTAAGCCACCCAAATAAATCAGCCATTAATGTTGGAACCCGATTGGCAGGAGGTGCTAAGTGAACGCATCCCTTTTCACCGAATACCCCAACTCCACCTGTTCTCCATTGCCCGGGATTTTCAACTAATGATTGCATCATTGTGCGATGAGCCAGCAGCAAATCTTGTTCATCAAAAGGATTTAGGTTAGGAAATAAGTCATAGGTGGTAATTGCATTTTTTACTTCTTGAATTTCGCGAAGCGATCCAATCACATTTCGACCGTTAATAATATCCCTCACCTGTTCCTCCGATAGCTCATTGCCCTCAATGGCAAGCGAACTATGAATTGTCTTTATACGGTTTGCTTTTCGTAAACGTAATTCAGTATCTTGTTCTAATAATATGGCATATCTCTCAACTTTGGCTGAAATTTCTGCCACTTGGTTGAGTATCTTTGAAGTTATGGTGAAGGGAGGTGTGTACATATAATTACAATAAAGGAATCGATAGTTCCGACGGGTTTGCTGCTTAATTAACCGCTCCCATCACGCCCATAGCGACTCCGGACAATCTCGATTCCTTTTAAATAGAATTGCTACCCGAAAGTAACAGCTCTGAACTGGAGCCTTCGGCTACTGGCTGCCAGGGCCAGCTCCCACATAGGAGCCCCAAAGTTAATAATTTATTTCTGGATTTCCTAATTTTTTGCAATATAATTTTTATTTTTAATTAATTCTACTTCTACAAATATTATTTCCATTCCAAATAACTTAGTTGTAATTATTCTGCTTGCAGAAGGGAAAAGAACGTACCCTGATGATTCACGGAACTCTTATTACTATTAAATCTATCTTGGAAACTAAAACTGCCGTTTTGGGAATATCCATAAAACGAAATGGGTGGTTACATCATACGATAGTAACACACCCAAAATAAAAGGCGCTTCTGCCCGAGTTACCCCCAGTAAGCCAGATGAGGGAGCAGGTGCTGTCGCTCCCAACCTTTCTGATGCCGAAGTTAATACTTTTTCTTTAGAAAAACAAGTGGATAAGACTGAAATCGCATGAAATGGTCGAGTGGGCATGACTTCAGGCGATTTCCGAAGGAGCCTGTAAGAAAAAATAAGTTGCAGATTCTATCATTCTGCAACTTTAGATAAACTGTCTCTCAGTTCTGAGAGGCGCTTAACTGAGAATCCGAAAGAAACGGATGGACCGGACCTTGTTCCTTCGTCCGACAAGTTATCTTGTATGGCAAAGATAGTGGTTTTAAAGGAGAAAAGCAAGAGAATGAAGAATAAAAAGCCCCACAGTTGTGAAGTAACATCTGTGGAGCTTTTCGAAGAGTCGGCTGGACAAATGGATGGAGAGGCGCGTACGGTTTCCTCCTCTCCCCGCTATTCCTTCCCTTCATCGGCCGGAGACATGACCGACCATGTCTTTATCCTTCCTTTTGCAAAGATAAGGGTAAATATTTAATTTAGCAAACGGATTGACTTAATAATTTAAAAGTTGTAAAAAGATACTCTGGAAAGAAAAAGTTTTAGGATAAATAGTAAAACTCCCGAACAGCAGTCACTTCTGGATGGGCCCAATTCCCATCAATATCCTGCTGAAGGGGAGTTACGAACAAGTAAATAAAGACTTGCACCGTACTTTGTCAAATGACTATTAAGCGTCATTGAAAAAAGAAACGCCACAGCCAACCGCCAAGATTATGGACACTGGCGATAATCCAAAGGACTTGCGAGGTGACACAGCTCTCTCGCAAGACTCTTGCGTTTCTAAAGCAAAGTTAATAATTCGTCAGCATTTATGCCTATTGCCTCTTCCTAAGCCCTAAGCGCCTGCGGACAATCTCGATTCCTTTTAAATAGAGCTGCTACCCAAAAGTAACAGCTCTGAAATGGAGCCTACGGCAGTCAACTCATAAAGTCGATCTCCACATAGGAACCCAAAGTTAATAATTTATTTCTGGAGTTCCTAATTTTTTGCAATATAAATTTTATTTTAATTTAATAGTATGTCTTAGCTTCCCAAGGGGCCGAAGTTGCTGAGGGGATTTCCGGGTTTGGCTGCTTCCATAAGTTTTTCGGAGAAACTGAAGGAGGCGGCATCGGTGTCGGTCACCACGGATAATAATGCCGGACTTTCGGCTGCAAGCCAACGCTGCATGGCTTCTTTTAATTGAGCCGGGTCATCAACAGTCTGTGCCTGAAATCCAATCACCTCGGCCATCTTTCCAAAGTCGGGGTTGGTGAGATTGGTTTCACTTGGAGTGAGACCTGCCATCTCCATTTCCCATTTCACAAAAGCAAGGCTGCGATTATCGGCCACCAAAAGTTTTACCGGCAATTGATATTGGATAATAGTTAAAAGTTCGCCCATGAGCATCGAAAAGCCACCGTCGCCACAAATGGCAATCACCTGACGGTCGGGACATGCAAATTTTGCCCCAATAGCCATAGGCATAGCGTTGGCCATCGAACCATGAGTGAAAGAACCAATCATGCTGCGCCCTTGCTTGGGAGTGAGATAGTGAGAGGTCCATACATTGTTCATACCAGTGTCAACTGTAAACACTGCATTGTCATCTGCCAATTCATCAAGCAGACTTAGCATGTATTCCGGACGAATAGCTCCCTTTGCGCCCGGATTATTAACAGGCTCGGCAAATTTATTTTGGATTTGGGCATAATCATTTAATGCCTTGTCCAAGAAAGAGGAATCAGTCTTTTGACTAACGAACGGTAGAAGAGCCTCAAGGAAAGAACGAGAATCGGCTCTGACCGCTACATCCACCTTTGATTTGCGTCCGAGTCGTTCGGCGCGGATATCCACTTGGATAATCTTTTTATCTGTAGGGAAGAAACCGGGATAGGGGAAATTCATACCAATTATAAGAAGCACATCGGCCGAGGCGATAGCATCTTCAGCCGACCACATTCCGAGATAACCCATATGGCCGACATAATTCTTACATACTCCCATCAGTTCCAGCTGGCTCTTATAGGTTGTACCAACAGGCGCTTTTACCTTTTCCGACAACGCGTTCACTAACTCTGCGGCTCCCTTTGCCCCCGAGCCTGCAAATATTGCTACGCTCTTTGCCTGATTAATCAGTTCGGCAGCAGCCCTGACTTCAGCTTCGGAAGGCTGCGGAAGTCGTACGGTATATAAAGGTTGGGTAGCTGCGTATGATTCCATTGCCTCTTGGCCAATCACGTCGGCCGGAAGGCCTATAACTCCAACTCCTCCGCGACCGATAGCTTCTTGCATGGCAGCCTGAAGCATGTGAGGCACCTGCGTAGGCGTAGTGGCCATCTCATTATATACGTTACAATTTGAGAAGAGTAGGGTAGGATTGGTTTCCTGGAAATATTCAGTTCCGAACACGGCAGAGGCGCATGTCGAGGCGATAGCCAAAACAGGCGCATTGCTTCGTTGGGCGTCGTAGAGACCATTGATGAGATGGACATGTCCCGGGCCGCTACTTCCTGCGCAGGCAGCTAATTTACCGGTGAGCTGGGCTTCCGCACTTGCAGCGAAGGCTCCTGATTCTTCATGTCGCATGTGAACAAACTTCACGCGGCCATCTCTGACCAATGCGTCGGTAAGATCATTTAAGCTGTCGCCAGTGATTGCATAAACGTGTTTCACTCCGGCATCCGCGATCATCTCAGCCACTTGGTCGGCTACTTTTTTCTTTTGTTGTGTTTCCATAGTTATTTTTCAATAAGATTTCAAAATTATAGTGGCGGGTTTTAGAGAGGTGAATCAATCCATTGGAAGTTTTCTCTTCCAGCTCCTATCTCGAAATTGTACATGGCAATTCCGAGGTCGATTTTTGTGTATCCCACAAGTGAGGAGCCTTTGATTGGTTTCACCTTGTTTTCCGGAATATATTCGAAATAAAATTTTTGCTGGTTAACGGCAGTCGGAGCCAGGAGGGCCGCTTCTACCCCCTTCTTGAACCATTCGGGCGAAGTGAGAGTGACATTGCTAACTTGATCAGGTCGTTTGATTTTATGCTCACGGTAGCCGTTCGCCTCTCCATAACCAATGGCGATACATAGAACTACTTTCTCATCCGATTCAATTATAAAAGCTCCATCAATCTTTTTATATGTAAGGCCTACAAAACATGTGTTGAGTCCGATGCTTTGAGCAAAGAGAACGAGTTTCTCACCGTAGTAACCGGCGCGGTATTCTAAAGATTCCGATTTCTTTCCCACCACCATTATATAGTTGGTTACATTAGAGAAAGAACCATAAGAAAGGAAGCCTTTGAATGCTTTTCTTTCGTTGAGCACTAATTGCATATTCAGGTTTCCCTCCTTGTTTATTTTTTTGATTTCATCTTGGATGGCATTAATATCGCTTTGATCAAGCGGACGGTCTTGATATTTTCTTACTGAGTGACGGCTTTGTAATGCGTCAAGTTCTGTCATATAATATTTTTTTGAGTTCATATATTACTATTCTATGAACAAGTAAGGAATAAAAATGGTTGAACAGGAGCATGATATGTCAAAGACATATATCACGGATTAGGGTTACACACTTGGGAGTCTCTTCATCATAGTGAGTCACAAAAATCAGGGTGGAACGATTGTGTCGGGTTATGGCATCAATAATTTTTCTTAAGCCCTCCTTTCTTTTGCTGTCGAGGCCATGAAACGGTTCGTCGAGCACAAGGAGAGCCGGCTGTTTGATAAGGGCGCGAGCCACAAGGACAAGCCTCTGCTCGCCAGTGGAGAGCTGATTAAACTTACGAGATTGGAGATTATCGATTTCCAAAATTTGCAGCCATGCCAGGGCTTCTTCGCGCTCTTCAGGGGTGGAAGGGTGATAGCGATTAAGGGAATTTCGCAACCCCTGAACCACTATCTCCAAGATGCTATCATTAGATTTAAAATAGAGTTGCATCTCGGGAGAGACATATCCGATGTTGTCTTTGATTTCAAAAATACTTTCTCCGCTTCCTCTTTTGCGGTCGAAGAGGGTGATGTCGTTAGAATATGCTTGCGGATTATCGGCGCAAATCATGGATAAAAGAAGAGATTTCCCTGAGCCGTTGCGTCCTCGGAGTCGCCAACATTCACCTTTCCCTATTTTCCAATCAAAATCTTGGAATATTATTTTATCACCATATTTTACCTTGCCATTTTTTATTTCAAAGGCGATAGAGAAATCCTTTATCGTTTCCTCCCTAACTTTAGATAATATTGAATTTAAGAGTTTTTCCTTTAAATCATCTTCACTTTCATTGAAGGAGGAAGGCTTTTTGAAGGCATCAAGAGGAATAGGCTCGTTTAAACGGTGACCTTTTATTTCCATAACATGGTTGGTGAAGGGGGGGATGTCACTGGGATCGCTAAGAAGAAGCACGGCAGAAATCCCGTCGTCTCCTAATTTTCTGAGCGATTGGTTAAATTCTTCTCTTGCTTTAGCGTCAAGCCCAATATAGGGATTATCGAGCACTATGAGATCTGGATGTTGGGAGAGAGCATTTACTATTAGCAATTTTCTCAGCTCACCGCTTGAAAGATAATTAATTTTCTTCTCCTCAATATTTTTCAATCCTATTTTCCGGCAATCTTCCATCCATGAAGCCGGAGCATTTTTTCTCTCCATTATCTCTCTGACGGTAGGCACATATTCATTCATTGTGGCTTCCATGCGTTGGTTGAGATATGTCACTTCCATTCCGCTTAGAGAATGAATATCGGAGAAAGTGATCAGTTTTACATTAAGCGAGCTTGGGATAAATTCGAGACGGTTGCCGAAGGCATATCTCCCTTTTTCGAGAATTAATCCTAACGTTGACTTGCCGGCACCGTTTTCGCCTATTATAGCAGTTATTCCACGAGGAATGCCATTGTTTTCAGGTGTGGAAAGTTCAACGTCGCCATAACCGAGGCGAGAACTACAGAATTTGATTATATATTTCGACATGTTGCAAAGTTAACTAAAATTGGCGAAACATCACTTAATTAAGATATAAAATAAAAAGACACCCATTCAAGTTGGATTGACCTGAATGGGTGATTATAATGTGAGATGGAGCCTAAGTTCTGATAGGTTATGCCACGCATTTTATGCCGAGCCATACAAAGAGAAGACCCAGGGCCACTGAAGGCACGATATAGCATATAAATTTCCACCATTCACCTTTCTGAATCATTGCAAAGCTATCATGACTGAAAGATGAGAAAGTGGTGAATCCGCCACAGAAACCGGAAATAAGAAGAGCATTTACGAGCGGGCTCATATCGTGGCGAGTCCAGAGACCAACAAAAATACCAATGATAAAACATCCGATTACATTGACAGCAAATGTTCCGGCAGGATATTTATCGCCAAAAAGTTTTTTTCCGGCCAAGCCGGTGAGGTATCGTCCGCAGGTGCCGGCAAATCCGCCTAACCCTGCAATTAACATATATTCAATAATCATAGTTTCTTAAATTTAAAGGGTTAAGCATTTACTGTTTTAGTCGCTGGCTTGCGAATGCACGCAGCGCCGAGGGCGACCATGGCGATTCCGAAAACAAGGCTCGTCACCATATAGAATACAAACATTCCGACATCGCCTTTCTCAAGAAGCGAAATCATATCATCGGAGAATGAGGAGAATGTGGTTAGACCTCCGCAAAAACCTGTGATCCAAAGCAAATTGGCTGTTTTGCTCAATTTTCCGGTCTTGTTAAGGTATCCGTATAACATACCGATGATTATTCACCCGACCATGTTTGCCATAAATGTTCCTAAGGGAAACGAGAGATGACAGATTGCAGCCCCCAGTTTGTCGGAAAGGAAACGAAGACAGGTGCCTAAGAAACCGCCGGCACCGGCAATCATTGTAGATTTAAACATAATATTGTAGTTTTTATATTTTAAATAAATAGTCTTTTCGCAATATAGGTGCTTTTATTCTTTTAACGTGTTATGCAGGATATTTGTTTATAAGATGCAATACGTGACCTTTGTTTAGGCTTATAAATTATTGAATGGTAGAAAAATAACACGGCTCAGAAGAACCGTGTTATTATTACGTTTAATTTGAAATTAAGAGATAGGAGTTATTTCTTTTCTGCCTTCTTGGCTTCTTTTTCCACTTTCTTATCAATTTTCTTTGTGTCGCGAACCACTCTCTTTTCTACCTTATTGAAATCAGCCTTACCATCTTTTGCAATTTTGTCAACTCTCTTTTCCATCTTATTGAAGTCGGCTTTCAGCTTATTAGGACGTGAAGGCATCTGGTTCACATAGAAGTTCTGAAGGAACTGAGTGTATTGATCGGCTGTGAGAATATTCTTGAGGTCGGCAAGATATTTGGTGCGAAGTTCTTTCATGGCCTCGCGAGGATTAACCTTATTTTCTCCTTTGTTCTCTTTAGCCTGAGCCTTCATCTCCTCTTTAGAAGCCTTCATGGCCTTATCGAGATCCTGAATTTTTACTTGTTGCTCCTCAGTGAGGTTCAAACCTTCAAAAGGACAAGCTTTTTTACATTCTCTCTTATCACAGCGTTTCCCCTCCTTACCTTTACATTCAATTTTCTTGCAATCCTCTTTCTTGCAATCTTTGTCGCTGCATTTCTTATCGCATTGCTCTTTTTTACATCCCTCTTTGTCAGGACATGCAGTTTCACAGTTTTTTTGTGCGGAGGCTGTGCCGGCAAAGGCTGCCATCATAAGGAAAGTTATTCCAAGAATAGTTTTTTTCATCTTATATTAATTTTTGATTATTCATTGCCTAACGCCTTTTAAATTTTTTGGCGACGTTTGCTTTATTGACGCTTTTAACAGCCAAAGAGTTTAAAATGAATAGTATTGATTAACTTTTCTTAACAAGAAAACTACGAATAATGGTGGTAAAAAGGAAATAAAAAATGAACGAAATGTTCAAAAAATATGTTTTAAAACATAAAATATAGCTGATAATTGATAAATAATTATTAACTTTGCAGCGAAATTTTTCAAAAAACGGAAATCGGACAGTAGTTTGGTTTCAGTAAATAACCCGAAATGAGGAGAATCATAAATTCGATTTTATCGGGGTTTGCAATTGGAATTGCTGCTCTATGTTTTTTAAAAGGTGGCCTATATATAGGAGCTGCTTTATTTGCTTTTGGCTTGTCGGGAATTGTCTATTCCAAATGGCCGCTATACACAGGTATGGCCGGTTTTTTCACCAATCGTAAAGAATTTGTGGCTTTATGGCCGATGCTTCTTCTGAACATTATCGGCACATTCTGCGCAGCTATGCTCGGAATTGATATGAATCTTGAAGAAGCGGCGCGCCCATTGGTCGAGGTGCGGGTTAACCGTGGTTTCACTGGATGCCTTCTCCCGGCCATAGGATGTGGGTTTATCATGACAATGTCGGTTAAATTTGCTAGAGAGGGGAAATGGATACCTCTTCTGCTTGGCATTCCGACATTCGTGATTTGTGGTTTCCCACACTGCGTTGCCGATATAGCCTACTATACATATAGTCCGGCTTCCGGAATGATTCCGGCATGGCTCGGCACAGTGGCAGGAAATTTCATAGGCTGCAACATCCCCTCCTACGAGCGTTTCTTTAAAGAGAAAACAGCTTGAGAAGAGCAGGGGAGAGGAATCGGGGAATAAGTTTTAAAAAGAGAACAATGAAATTCAATTCTTAAAGCGTTTCACTTCATCCACACCTGGAATGGCAGTGATATGGGTGATTATCCTTTGAAGTTCATCGTAGGAATGAACTCCGAAAGATATGCGGCAAGTAACGATAGAGTCCACGGTATCAGTATGAATGGAATCTATGGATAAGTTACAGGTGTTGGAAACGCAGTCAACGATGTCGATGAAGAGATGATAACGGTCCACTGCCCTGATCTCTACGGTGACAGGATAGAGAGTCTTCCCTTCCTTATAATCGACAGAAACGATGCTGTCGCCCTGCTGCGATGCCAGGCGGATTGCTTCATGGCAATTGCGTTTATGGAGAGTGATTTCTCCGTCGGAGCCTTTGAATCCGATCACTTCCTCTCCCGGAATGGGATTGCAGATATGACAGCGTTTGAATTCCTCTTTAGGCTGGGAGCCAAGCCAGGCATTTATATTCTTGCGGGCTTTATAAGTGACAGCATATTTTAGCCATTCCGGTTCGGGATGTGATGAAGGGGAATCAAAAACAGTCACCACATCTCCTCTATGGAGCTGGGTTTTAATGGAGGCAAGCTGATTGTTGATTCGCGCGTATTGGGCATGGAGTCCAAGATCGGTGTGAACCTCAAAAGCGAAATCAATCACGGTTGATTTTTGAGGAAGCACGATAGGTTTGCCATTGGGCGTGAAGGTCATGATGTCGTCGTTATAGAAAGAGGTGACGACGTTTTCAATGAAATTGGTTCCATCCTGGCCTTGCTGAGCGATATCACGGAGCACGCTTCGGAATTTGTCGATCCATTTTCTTACGCTGCTTTCCGAATCATCCTCGGCCATACACCCCACCCTGGAATCGCGGGCCATGCGTTCGCTGGAGATATGAACCTCTTGCCATCGGCCGAAATCAGCCATAAGCTTGAGGTGGAAACTACGATAACCATTCTCTTTGGGAGAATCTATATAATTGGAGATTCCTCCCGGCTTCTCTTTGAAGCGGTCGGTGAGGAGGGCGTAGATGCGGAGCGTCATCTCCTTTTCTGTGGTGCCCCTTTGCTTTGGCTTCAAGATAGTTGAATCTCCTGATAAACTTTCTATTGGTCTC
>CAZXGU010000069.1:0-14935 GCA_964640375.1 uncultured Sangeribacter sp.
TGGCATTCGATGTTCTTGAGGGTGTAGAGGCTAAGATCCCCGGATTCCCCATCGTTCTTCACGGTTCTTCTTCAGTTCCTCAGGAGTATGTTGACATCATCAACGAGAATGGCGGTCAGCTTCCTAATGCAATCGGCATCCCCGAAGAGGAGCTCCGCAAGGCAGCCAAGATGGATGTTTGCAAGATCAATATCGACTCCGACAGCCGTCTTGCTATGACAGCAGCTGTTCGCAAGGTGTTCAACGAGAAGCCTGCTGAGTTCGACCCCCGTAAATATCTCGGTCCGGCTCGCGACGAGATGGAGAAGCTTTACAAGCATAAGATTCTTAATGTATTGGGTTCTGACGGTAAAGCAGAGTAATATCGGCTTGTTATAATGGCCCGTCTGGGTCGTTGGTTGAAAATTCGGAGTCGGTCACATACTAAAGTATGCTCCCTCCTCCTCATTTCCAACCGCCTACCATCCGAACCATTCTAACAAGCCTCTTGGAGAGTGGTGAAGGATGGCCCGTCTGGGTTGTTAATATAAAAATTAAGACGATGGATAATTCTATCCGTCGTCTTTTTTGTGTCATATTGGTTGATATAATGCTAATTTTCTATAAAAACGGTGAGTATGACAGATAATGTCAGGATTTTTTGCTAATTTTGTAAGTAAGTTGAGGTTTAGAGGGATAAGGATAAAAAGCGTTATAAAAGGAAAGAAAGATAGAAATGAAGATATTATCATCGCAGGAAATCCGAGAATTGGATATGGCCACCTGCCATGCACAGGGAATCAGCACTATAGATCTTATGGAGCGAGCCGCCTCAGCAGTGAGTGTGGAGATAATCTCGCGTTTTTTGCCGAGCCGCCGCATAGTAATCATGGCCGGACCGGGAAATAATGGAGGCGACGCTTTGGCAGTGGCAAGACTGCTTTATGAACAGGGATACAAGAATTTGGATGTCTATCTCTTCAATGTCGGAGGGAAACTCAGTCATGACTGCAACGAAGAACGCAACAAATTGCTCACAATCGATGGCCTCAACTTCACGGAGGTGAACAAAGAATTTAATCCTCCGGTTTTGGGGGTGAATGATGTTGTGATTGATGGTTTGTTTGGCTCCGGCCTCAAGGGACCAATGATGGGAGGCTTTGTGGCTGTTGCGAGATATATCAATGAGTCGGGCGCTTACGTGATCTCTATCGACCTCCCTTCAGGTCTTTATGGGGAATGGAACGATTGGAGTTCGCAAGTGAATCGTCGCGACATGGTTCATGCCGATCTCACGTTAGCATTCCAGCTTCCACGTCTTTCATTCTTTTTTGAAGAGAATTACGAAATCTTAGGAGAATGGAAATTGCTCGATATTGATCTTGATGAAGCAAAACTCAAGGAATTCAAACCCAACTTCTTCTGGGTTGAACATCGCAATATACGTCCCCTTTTGAAGCCCAGACACCCATTCTCTGCCAAGCGTGACTACGGGTCGTGTCTCTTTTTTGCCGGAAGCACCGGACTTGTAGGCGCCTCTGTCTTATGTTCGAAGGCGGCATTGAAAACGGGAGCAGGTCTCTCCACGGTTCATGGCCCAAGAGGCGCTTTGAATATCGTTCAGACAGCTGCGCCCGAAGTGATGTTCGAGCCCGACCGCGCGGAGCATTTTATAACCGACATGACCGTGCATCATGGTCATCAGGCTGTGATAGCGGGGCCGGGCATCGGAGCCAACGAACAGACAGTGTCGGCTTTAGAGAATTTGCTCAAGAATGTGCCTAATGCGTTGCTCCTCGATGCAGATGCGCTCAACTGCATAGCCAAGCGTCCGGCCTTGCTGACAATGCTTCCTCCAAAGACAGTGATCACTCCTCATGCCGGAGAATTTGACCGCCTGTTTGGGGAGCACTCTTCATCAGAAGAGCGACTGAAAACTGCCCTCGAAATGGCACGCCGTTATAACATAGTCATAGTGTTGAAAGGGCATTACACCATGGTTGTCCGTCCGAGCACAGGGCGTGTCACTATCAACTCCACCGGCAATCCAGGCATGGCAACCGCAGGCTCGGGCGACGTGCTCACCGGCGTGATAGGTGCTTTTCTCGCTCAAGGATATAATCCTGAACACGCTGCAACTGTGGGTGTATATATCCACGGACTTGCCGGCGACTTGGCAGCAGAAGAATTGGGAGAATTCGGAATCACTGCTTCCGACATTTCCGATCGCGTGGGCCGAGCAATCAAGATGGTGATGCAAGGATAAGTTAGACTCCTTAAAAATATTAGATATGAGAAAGATAACAGTCGGGTTAGCCGTTGCAGCAATATTAGGCTGCGGGAATCTTGTTGATGCGCAGCAAACAAAGATGCTCACAGCCGACAAGCATAACGAGTATGGATTGGTATATACTCTGCCCAACACCATGCTTGATATAGAGATTACGGCAACCCGCACAGTAAATAAGGCCGGAAAGTATTTCCAATATGCCAAGAAATATTTGGGCACCGACAATGTGATAAAATCAGATTCTGAAAACTGGACAATCACTGGAGTTAAAGTAACCCCCTACGGTGTGCCGGATGAAGAGGAACAGTATCTGATGCAGCTAAAGCCCGGCGCCTTGACTTCGATTTGTGTTGACAATAGCGGGATGCTCCTTGCCATTAATAAGGAAGTTACGCTTCCCGGTTATAATCGGCCCACGCGAGGAGAGGATGAAGCAGCCGATGAGCGCCCTTCGTCACGCCGCAACTCCGGGGGAAAGAAAGAGAAAATAGATATGCAGGAATATCTGAAATATGTGGATGAAGATTTTCTTGCCTCCCAATCCTCGGCAAAGCAGGCCCAGATGCTGGCTGAAAGCCTGATGGAGATTCGCGAATCGAAAATAGCCCTTACGCGAGGCACAGCTGAAACCATGCCCACCGACGGACGTCAGTTGGAACTCATGCTTGCCTCCTTGGCACATCAGGAAGCGGCCATTACCGCAGCTTTTTGCGGCACAACCGAAACCGAGACCGTTACCCGAAATTACAGTTTCATGCCTGAAGAGGAGGGACGGATAATCCTTTTCCGTCTCAGCGATTTTGCCGGATTTGTGGGTCCCGATGATTTGTCGGGCGATCCGGTATATATCTCAGTTAAAATAGGTCGGGAGCCTGAATTGCCGGTTGATGCTAAGGGGGAGACCAAGAAACTACCCAAGGATGCCGTGGTTTATTCCATTCCCGGGAGCGCAGAGATAAGCTTGAGTTGCAAAGGGGAGAAACTTTATGAAAAATCCCATGATTTCTCGCAGTTTGGTGTGAAATTCGGATTGTCGCCCGCGCTTTTCTCCGATAAGAAAGCGCCTTCCTACGCCGTGTTCGACCCAGCCACAGGAGCTGTGAAGGAGATAAAAGAGATAGGAGAGAATGAACGCTAAGCCCCTCTCCCTCTCAGGCTATCAGCAGATGCTGGGCGACACTATCCGCATGAACCCGGCATTAAGAGGAGTGTGGCTCACAGCCGAACTGAGTGATGTCAGAGTAGCTGGGGGCCACTGTTATATGGAACTCATTGAGAAGGATGAGTTTTCAGGTCAGGTTGTGGCCAAGATGAGGGCAATGATATGGAGCAGCCAATATCGCGTTCTTCAGGGCAAATTCCTTGCCGGCACCGGGAGCGGAATCGCTTCCGGCTTGAAGGTGCTTATAAATGGCACAGCCACTCATCATAACGTGTATGGACTTTCCTTCTCCATAAACGATATCGATCCCTCCTATACCCTTGGCGACATGGAGCGGCAACGGCGGGAGATACTTGAACGTCTTAAACGTGAAGGCGCGATTGATTTGAACCGTCGCCTTGATTTTCCGCTCATCCCTCAGAAGATCGCTGTTATTTCTTCAGCAGGGGCTGCCGGCTATGGAGATTTCATGAATCATCTTATGAGTACTCCGGAAGGTTTTGTGTTCTATCCTTTGTTGGTGAATGCCGTTATGCAGGGAGAACGAACCGCTGCCAGCGTTTGTGATGCCCTCGATTTCGTGGAAAGTACGCTCGATTTTTGGGATTGCGTAGTTATCATCCGAGGCGGAGGTGCAACCACTGATCTTCATGGATTTGATAATTTTGAACTCGCTCTTCGAGTGGCGGAATTTCCATTGCCTGTTGTTGTGGGTATAGGGCATGAACGCGATAGGACAGTGTTAGATGAGATAGCGTGCCGACGTTGTAAGACCCCTACGGCAGTGGCGGATTATTTGGTGGAATGTTGCCGGAATGCCTGGAGCGAGGTATTGAACAATGTGAGGGATATAGCTGAATATGTTTCGGAAAGGATGCACGGTGAAAAATTGCGTCTGAGCAATTTAGAGAATCTTCTTCCGGCACGTGTGAAAGCTTCAGTGATGCGTGAGGAGCGGAATCTCGACGTGTTGGCGCGGAGGGTTGCAACAGGCGCGGAGCGAAGAATGCAAACGGCTTTAATGCAGACAGAAATGTCAAAGATGCGTTTGGAGAAGTGTTCCCAGCTCCGGCTTGATAGGGAGAAAATGAAACTTACGCGGTTTGAGGATATGTTGAGGGTGCTGAGTCCTGAAAACACCTTAAAGCGCGGTTATAGCATCACACGCAAAGATGGGAAGGCAGTATTTGATGCCTCCAAACTATCCCCCGGTGACGTTATAACCACACAATTCAGTATAGGAACTATAGAAACAAGAGTAGAAGATGGAAGATAAGGAATTGACATATAAGAAGGCGATGAGCGAATTAGAGGCCATAGTCTCGGCTATGGAATCGGAGAATTGCGACATCGACCGTTTGGCAGAATATACCACACGGGCCACAATCCTTCTCAAATTCTGTAAAGAATCGCTTTTCAAGACTAATGAAGAGGTGGAAAGTTGTTTGGAGGAACTAAAGAAATTGGTCTAAGCCTCCTGCTACTCTCTATAATATACTCGTTTGACGCGAGGTGACACTGAGGTGAGGATTTCATAGGGAATAGTGTCGAGAGAATCGGCTAAACGTTGTAGAGGTGCTCTTCGTCCGAAAATCTCCACTGAATCCCCCACGCCGCAATCAATGTCGGTTACGTCAATCATGCAGGCATCCATGCAGATATTCCCAATTGTAGGAGCCCATTTGCCATTCACCAGCACAGAGATGCGTCCACGCCCAAAATGTCGGTTCATGCCGTCGGCATATCCAATGGGGATGGTGGCAATCTTGGAGGGACGGGTAATTTTTCCGTGACGTCCATAACCTATTGTTTCGCCTGGAAGATAATCTCGCATTGCGATAATGACAGTGCGCAGAGTTGAGACCACGGCTAATGGCTTTTCCATTTCAGGAGGGAGAGTGTTGGCACCATAAAGACCTATCCCGAGCCGTGCCATGTCATAATGATATTGCGGATACCGAAGAATACCGGCCGAATTAAGCACATGTCGCAGAATCCGTTTAGGATACTTGGCAATCATATAATCGGTATATTTCTCAAATCTTGACAGTTGAAGCTCCGTGTAATAATTCATATCTGGACAGTCGGCTGTGGCGAGATGTGAGAACACCGAACGCGGTTCAACCTCTTTGGAGGAATTAAGAATCTCCATGAGACGTGGAAGCTCCTCCTCTATGAAGCCCATGCGGTGCATACCGGTGTCGAGCTTGATATGAACCGGATACCTCGTTATTCCATTTTTACGCGCCTCCATTATCACATCTTCCAACATCTCGAAAGAATAAATTTCGGGTTCAAGACGGTTGGCAAACATAGATTTATAATTCACCACCTTAGGATTCATCACCATTATAGGCATAGTGATTCCGCGTCGTCTGAGTTCTATTCCTTCATCAAGGACAGCCACAGCCAGATAGGCCGCCCCGCAGTCTTGCAGAGTCTTGGCAATCTCATAACTTCCCGCGCCATACCCCGAGGCTTTCACCATGCAAACAATACCCACACCTGAAGGAAGCGCTGAGCGGAAGTAATTATAATTGGAGATAATGGAATCGAGATTCACCTCTAACACTGTTTCATGCTTGCGCGCCTCCAACATTTCGGCCACAGATATAAGAGGGAGTTCAGGGGAACCCTTCACCAAAATAATCTCATCAGAGAAATCGGAAGGGGAAAGGGAGGCGGTAAGTTGAGAGGGGCTGTCATAAAATAGAGAGCCTGCAGGGAAAAGAGAAGCATACTTCTTCAACGTTGGCCCTACACCGATGAAACGGGCTACACCGGCCTTCTTTACCAACTCTGCAATTCGTTTATAAAGTTCGGCCACAGCCATATCCTCATGATGAAGGTCGCTGAGAATGAGTGTGAGCGACTGAGAAGGAGTCTTTCTTCTTCGGATAAAATCAAGAGCCGGCCGAAGGGAGGAGAAATCGGATGTGTACTGATCAAGAATAACCGAACAACCATTCACTCCGTCGGAGACATTTAAACGTGTTCCGATCTTGTGTAGATTGCGAAACCGCTCTGCAATTGTGGGAGCATCGAGACTGGAAGCGAGCATAAAAGCGAGGGCGTTAGCTCCATTCTCCAAATCAGCATCAGAAGAGAAAGGCGCGATGAAAGAGCCCTGTTTATCCCCGAATGTATATTGAATCTCCATCTCATCGCGTGAGAGAGGAGTGGCTTTAATCGCTATATCAGCCGGCTCTCCTTTTGCCGACCATGTGAGTTTGGCTTTTCCTTTAATTATTTCATCAGCCGCCTCGGAAAGAAGTGGTGAGTCGGCAGAGAAAATAGCAAGCTTAACCGAAGGAGCAGCCGCGAGAAGCATCTTTTCGCGAGCCTTTTCCAAAGCAGAAGAGAATCCTTCTGAATGAGCCTCTCCGATATTGGTGATAATTACCGTATCGGGAGCTATGCACTCGGCTAAAGCATCCATTTCTCCGGTTTCCGAAATTCCGGCTTCAATTACAGCCAAGGAAGTTGAGGATTTTATTTCCCAAAGAGAAAGGGGGACGCCAATCTGGGAATTATAGCTTCTCGGGGAGCGGGCGATATCGGCCAAAGGTTCCATGAGTTGGAAAATCCATTCCTTAAGAGTGGTTTTGCCTCGGCTTCCGGTAATCGCAAGAATAGAACCTTTGAAATCATCCTTTCGAGCCGCCACCTTTTGGAGAGCCTTGATAGAATCATCGACCACAAGCCAATTGATGTCGGAATATTGCAACATCTCCTTAGGAATATGGTTTACCACAAAATCCTTCACTCCCGCTTCATAAAGAGCCGAGATATAACGGTGACCGTCGTTGCCAGCGGTAGGGATGGCAAAAAAAAGCGTATCTCCCGGCGATTCGAGAGAACGAGAGTCGGTGAGAAGATGGCGGATTTCGCGATCAATCTTGGGTTGGTCGAGGGAGAGGCGGGAAGCTATTTCTGAGATAAGCATTTTATTAGGCTGGGTAAAGATAAATTATTTGCGATAAGCATTGGGGAGAGTGGAGAGCCAAGCCGTTGAATCTGAAAACGGGAGGTTGCGGCTGATAGAAGTTGGAACCACTGAAACAATTCCATGCGACAGACACCATTCGTCGGTCAGTTCATTATCCGGCTCATCGTTTATAAACTCTCCCGAGAGGAGGTAGAATTTTTTGCCGGCTGGGTCAATATATTCCTTATATTCATCATCCCAATGTCCATGGCAGGGAGTGCATATCCTCATTTCCTCCGGTGTATGCCCTAAATTCGGGATATTCACGTTAAGACATACGTCGGAAGGGAGTCCGAACCGGAGAACATTCTCCACAATAATATCAACAGCGCGGTAGCATTGGGAGAAATCAGCGTCGGCACTATGGTCGGTAAGCGAAAATCCAACCGAAGGGATTCCGAAAGCACAACCCTCAAAAGTGGCTCCCATTGTTCCGGAATAGAGTTCATTGACCGAAGCGTTGGAGCCATGGTTGATTCCGGCAACCACCAAATCGGGCCGACGGTCGAGAATATGATGCATCGCAAGTTTGATGCAATCCACAGGCGTCCCCGTGGTTTTAAACATTTTTGCTCCCTCGAAATCAGGACAAGGAATAATTCGCAAAGGGTCGTTGACGGTGATAGCCATAGATTGACCTGAGCGGGGCGCATCAGGACAGACGGCCACCACATCCCCGAATTTAACCAACCGGGAGATTAGCTCCTTAACGCCTTTAGCGTGTATGCTGTCGTCGTTTGACACGAGAATTAAAGGTCGAGAGTTCATAATTAAAATTTTAATATCTTTCTGCCAAGAATATAATGTTGCCACACGGCCGAAGCTTTTCCGCCGGGGAGGTCTGAAAGGAAATCTCTATCAGGGAAATTGTTATATTCCTTGCGCATCTTGCGAAAATCGTTGTGCGCTTTGATGATTTGGCGTGCATTAGCCATATCTCCTTTCAGCAGAAACATCCCGAATGCTAAGGTATCGGCCAGTCTTCTGAAAAATAGAACCTTGCGTCCTCTCTTCTTAGGGAGATTCTTATGGAGGAGCAAGAGGTTATTTCGGAAATTGAGATAAGTTTTTTTCGGATTTCCTTGCGATAGAGAGGCACCCCCCACATGATAAACCTTAGAAGCCGTAACCACACAATTCCTGAACCCTGCATTAATGATTCGACAACAGAGGTCGATCTCCTCCATGTGGGCAAAAAAACGGGGGTCAAGGCCTCCCAATCGGATATATAGATCGCGTCTCACTGTGAGACATGCACCGGAAGCCCATGTTATATCGGGATTGACATTATCGTATTGTCTCTTGTCTTCCTCCACATCATCGAAGAGGCGTCCGCGACAGAAGGGATAACCAAGGCCATCGAGAAAACCGCCGCAAGCCCCTGCATATTCAAACATATTGCGATTATGCCAGGAGAGAATTTTAGGTTGAGTGGAACCAACATCAGGATTCTTCTCCATGAAATCAAGAATGGGGCGCCACCATTCTGGGGTCACTTCCACATCTGAATTAAGGAGAGTGATAAATGGGTAATCGCAGAGATCAATTGCCCTGTTATACCCTTCTGCAAATCCATAATTTTTATCAAAAGCTATTACTTTCACTTCAGGGTGATTGACACGTATCCATTCCACCGATTCATCCGTCGAACCATTGTCGGCCACAATGAGCTCCACCTCATCTCCCGAAGTGAAGCGTGAGGCAATTGGCAGAAACTCTTTCAGCAGTTTGATGCCATTCCAGTTCAATATGATAACCCCTAATTTCTTCATATCATCTCGGCAGTAAAAGAATCCGGTTCATGCTCATCAATTCCTGTGAGCTTTACTCTCGAAATATTATTGACTTTCGTCTCATCCACAGGCACTACAACCCTAAGATAATTAGGAGTGAAGCCATGCATGCGGTCGTTTCCGGGGGAAGGTTGTTCCCAAAGCACATCATATTCTCTTCCGATTCTCTCCTTCATAAAATCGAGGAGTTTTTTGTCGGAAAGATTTGTGAGCATGTTTACCCGACGATGTTTCTCTTTATAATCAACCACATAACCAATATTAAGGGCTTTGGTTCCGGGACGCTCGGAATAGGGGAACACATGGAGCTTATCCACAGGCAGACTCTTTACAAACTCGTAAGATTTCAGCCATTCCTCCTCTGTTTCGCCGCGAGCGCCCGCAATGATATCAATTCCGATAAAAGCATCAGGCATCACTTCACGAATTTTTTCGATGCGGCTGCGGAAGAGATTCGTGTTGTAGCGACGGTTCATCAACTTCAGCACAGCATCCGAGCCTGCCTGAAGAGGGATATGGAAATGAGGGGTGAAGGCACGTGCTTCCGTGGCTATCCAGTCAATCATTTCAGGCGTGATAAGATTGGGCTCAATTGAAGAAATACGGTAACGTTCAATTCCTTCCACGGAATCAAGGCTCTTGATTAGGTCGAAGAAATTCTCACCTGTGTCGCGTCCAAAATCACCGATATTAACTCCGGTTATCACAATCTCCTTTCCTCCTTCTTGCGCCACATTTCGCGCGGCTTCGGTGAGCTCGGCAATGGAACCCGACCGTGAACGACCACGAGCGAAGGGGATTGTGCAATATGTGCAGAAATAATCACATCCGTCCTGCACTTTAAGAAAATAACGGGTGCGGTCGCCGCGCTCGCAAGAATGGCGAAACTCACGGATGTCGAGAAAAGGGGTGACCTCTTTCCGTTGCTCATGAGTTTGAAGCCAGGCATCGATAAACTCCGCCGCCCTTAGTTTCTCATTCGAGCCCAACACAATATCCACCCCGGGGATATCGACAATCTCATCGGGTTTGAGCTGGGCATAACATCCTGTCACCACGATTGCTGCCTCCGGATAGCGGGAAGCAAGGCGGCGAATGAGCTGACGTCCCTTTTTATCAGCTGTCTCGGTAACGGAACAGGTATTTATAACCACAATGTCGGGGGTGTCACCCTTGGCGGCACGCATAATTCCTTTTTCAGACAACATCTTCCCGATGGCGGAGGTTTCTGAAAAATTAAGTTTACACCCTAAAGTGTGGTATTCGGCTTTTAAATTTTGATATTGAACAGTCATTCTAATGCAAAATTAGTAAATTTTGAGGATAAAAAACGATGAAACGGACTTAAAAGAGAGTAAAAAAACTAAAAAGCTATTGACAAAGGGGGGCTTAATGTATTATCTTTGCACGCGGAAAAGGAACGGTTCGAGCAACCGGCAATATTCCCGAGAAAAATATGAAAGAAAACAAGGAGGTAAAAATCTCATATCTGGCAGCTCATCTCACCACGATAATCAGCGTAACGCTGGTGTTGGTGTTGGTGGGCATAATCGCTATGGTCTGGATCGGGGCCGACAAAGAAACGCGGCGGATGCGCGAGAAGATAGAGCTTAGCGTTATAATGCAGGATTCCGTTAGCAACGAGGCCGCAAAGCTTATAGAAGAGAAAATTAAGTCCGAACCCTATTCCTTGCAAACCACATTCATCAGCAAAGAGGATGCAATGAAGCAATGGAAGAAAGATACCGGTGAGGATCTTGAAGAGGTGTTCGGAGTGAATCCTCTGAGCCCTGAGATTAGTTTCACGCTCAAAGCTGATTATTCCTCTTCCCAACAGATAGCGCAGATAAGAAGCTCTCTTGCAAAAATGGAGGGAGTGGAGGATGTATCTGTTCCGGAGACCGATACCGTAGAGGCAATCAACAAGAGTGTGTCGCGTCTCACAGCTTTGCTTGGCGGAATTGCCATAATCATGCTCGTGATTTCATTTGTGCTTATCAATAATACTGTTCATCTAACAATCTATTCCCGACGATTCACCATTCACACCATGCAATTGGTTGGAGCAACCAACGGATATATCCGTCGTCCGGTTGTGTTCAATAATCTGATGTGTGGGTTGATAGCAGGTCTGATAGCCTCCGGACTGATAGCCGTGGGTTTGGCCTTGGCTCCGCGCGCAGGGTTCCATGAACTTAGCAATGTGATTGGATGGCTGGAATTCGGGATGGTGGCCGGAGGTATCACTCTTGTGGGTATGGTGATATGTTCATTTGCCGCCTGGAGTTCCACTGCAAGGTATCTTGGCAAAGATTATGATGAGCTTTTCAAATAATCTTTATTTAATAAAATCAGCTTAGACCCCTCTCATAAATTATTAGGAGCTCCGGGTCTAAATCAGTTTCTTGGTAAAATTCTAAAATAGATTTAATGGCAACAAATTCTGCATATAAACATTCGGATGCAAAAAAAGAGGCATCTGAGGTCGATTCAAAATCCACTAATCACTATAACGATGAGCAGCGCCCCTTCACAAAAATCAATTTCTACATGATGGGAGGGTGTTTAGCTCTTATTATCATTGGCTTTCTCTTGATGAGTGGCGGTGGAAGCGATAACCCAACGGAGTTTAATCCCGAGATTTTCAGCACAAGAAGAATTGTGGTCGGGCCGGCTTTATCATTTTTAGGCTTCCTCTTAATGGCCTTTGCAATCATCTGTACCCCAAAGGAGAAAAAAGGAAAATAAATAAATACAGACTATGGAATGGTTAGACGCCCTGATATTGGGCATCATTCAAGGGCTCACTGAATATCTTCCGGTGAGCTCAAGCGGACATCTCGAAATTTTCCGTCAGATACTCGGAGTTGATCTCTCAGGTGAAGATGCTATACAATTTGATGTGATTCTCCATGCAGCCACTGTCTGCTCCACATTAGTAATATTATGGCCGCTATTCAGCAGGCTGTGCAAGAGCTTCTTTACCTTTAAAAGAGATGCAGATTTCTATTATGTGTGCAAGATTCTTTTATCATGCATCCCAATAGCGATAGTTGGGTTCTGCTTCAAAGATACGGTAGAGGGCTTCTTTGAGGGAAATCTCAAAGTGGTCGGTGTGTGTCTGCTTGTCACAGCCTTTCTTCTAACATTTGCTCATATCTCAGATTTGCGTGCTGTCAGACGTTTGCAGCATAGTAATCCCGGAGAGGGGGGCGAAGTTGTGCCAGCCTCAGCGGGTCATGACATCACATGGTGGGATGCCTTTATAATAGGATGCGCACAGGCTGTTGCCGTGCTTCCGGGTCTTAGTCGTTCGGGAACCACAATAGCCACCGGTATAATACTTGGCGACCGTCGCGACCAAATGGCTCAGTTCTCATTCCTTATGGTGATTATTCCGATTCTTGGAGAGGCTCTGTTGGGCGTGAAAGATATGATTAGCCCGGATCCCGGTGTGACAACCCCCGAGATTGGAACCGTGCCTCTGATTATCGGTTTTTTATCGGCATTCGTAATTGGATGTTGCGCATGTAAGTGGATGATCAATCTGGTGAAGAAAGGGAAGCTTGTTTGGTTCGCAATATATTGCGTGTTGGCCGGTTTGCTTTGCATTTTCTGGTAAACCGGATTGAAAGGTAAAAGAGATTATACATAAATTCCTCTTCTCGACAGAGGACGTTAAATATAAGAAATGGATTTTATCAGCGGTGAGATTATAGGAATCGATAAGCCTCTGGGATGGACATCGTTTGATGCAGTGAAGCGCCTTAGAGGGGCTATCCAACGCAGACTGAAGGTGAGAAAATTTAAGGTGGGTCATGCCGGCACGCTCGACCCTCTTGCCACTGGTGTGCTGATTCTATGCACAGGGAGAGCCACTCGTGAAATTGAGAAACTACAGGCTGGAAGCAAAGAATATATAGCTGATATCCGTCTGGGCGCCACAACTCCGAGTTTCGATCTTGAAACTGAAATCGACGCAACCTTTCCTTGGGAAAACATCACGGTTAGTGATATTGAGGATGTTTTGCCTCAGTTTCGCGGAAGGGTGATGCAGGTTCCGCCTGTATTCTCGGCGGTAAAAATCGACGGAAAGCGAGCCTATAAATTTGCTCGTAAAGGAGAGGAGGTCGAACTCAAAGCCAAGCCGTTGGAGATAACTGACCTTGAAATATTGAGTTATGAAGCCCCCGTGCTCCGCATCCGGGTGGTATGCAGCAAGGGCACTTACATCCGAGCTTTGGCTCGCGACATAGGACAGGCTCTTAATTCCGGTGCCCACCTGATAGGGCTGCGGCGCACTCGCGTCGGTGACATCCAGGTGGAAGATTGCCTCACAATCGATCAGGCAATGGATAAGATTAATAATGACCCTCTGGAATTTCCGGAGGATTATCAGATAAATATAGATAAGTAAGTGATACAGGCGGACACCCCTGATTAATAAGGTGCCCGGGCATAAATCTAAAGGAATGAAATTATCACAATTCAAGTTTAAACTTCCCGATGAACTGATAGCTCAGTATCCATCGGAAAACAGAGACGAATGCCGTCTTATGGTGGTCGATTCCCGAACTGGCGAAATATCCCATCATATCTTTAAAGAACTTATCAATTATTATGATGAAGGCGATGTATTAGTCTTCAACGACACGAAGGTTTTCCCGGCTCGCCTTTATGGCAATAAGGAGAAGACCGGAGCATGTATTGAGGTTTTCCTGCTTCGTGAGTTGAGCGTGGAGAATAAGTTTTGGGATGTGTTGGTTGAGCCGGCGCGAAAGATCAGAATCGGAAACAAGTTGTATTTCGGCGAAGATGAATCGATGGTGGCGGAGGTGATCGACAACACGACTTCGCGCGGTCGCACTCTGCGTTTCCTCTACGACGGCCCTCACGACGAATTTAAGGAAGCTCTCTATGCCTTGGGTGAGACCCCGCTTCCCGAATATATCACCCGCAAGGCCGAGCCCGAGGATGCCGAGCGTTACCAATGCATCTTTGCAGAGAAAGAGGGTGCCGTGATGGCTCCGGCTGCAGGCTTGCATTTCAGCCGCGAACTTCTCAAACGCCTCGAAATTAAGGGCGTGGAACGCGGTTTCCTCACTCTCCATTCCGGTCGTGGTAATTTTAAGGAGATTGATGTGGAAGATCTCACTAAACACCGTATGGATAGCGAGGAAATGTATGTGGATGAGAATTTGGTAGATATGGTGAATAAGGCTAAGGACGAGGGCAAGAATGTCTGCGCTGTTGGAACATCTGTGCTCCGTGCGCTTGCGAGTGCGGTCTGTATGAATGGCCATTTGATGACCTACGAAGGGTGGACCAACAAATTTATCTTCCCGCCATACGATTTCACCGTATGCAATTCACTTGTATCCAACTTTCATCTTCCTTTGAGTACTATGCTTATGATGGTGGCTGCTTTCGGAGGTTATAACACCATTATGAAAGCCTATGATGTGGCGGTGAAAGAGAAATATCGCTTCGGTGCATACGGCGATGCCATGTTGGTTTTGAGATAATCATTAGATTCTAAATATTTATAGAAAGGCTCTAAGGAAAATTCCTTGGAGCTTTTTATTTTATGTTTAAGATTTCTCAGAGTCTTCTGAGTCCTCATAGTCCTTAGAGTCCTTAGAGTCCTTAAAGTCCTTAAAGAGCTTAAAGCCCTTAGATTTGCCATTAACAAATCAAAACAAAAATTAACATATTTTGATTTT
>CAZXGU010000070.1:0-14915 GCA_964640375.1 uncultured Sangeribacter sp.
AGTTTGTGCTTCGATGAGTCACAAACATGTCGAGTTCTTCAAAGCTGCCTTCATCGAGGAGCATGGCGATACGCTCACGGGCTGTGTATTTGCCACGTTCGTGCTGTTTGATAATAGCTTTTTCGCCACCGCCTAAACGGGCTTCAGCTCTTTTGGCTATAAGCTCACTGATTTTTTCCTCTTGCTTGCTCATTTGTCAATATAGTTTAGTCGATAATTTGATTACCTTATAAAAAAGGGATGTTTCCCTTTATCCGTTTATGTGGAAAGCGTTTGAAAGGGAAACATTGTTATGGAAAGATAAATTATTTCTTGGAAGGATCTTCGCAGAGTTCTGTGAGCACTGCTTCTGTGGATTTCGGATGAAGGAAAGCAATATGCAGACCATCGGCACCTTTACGGGGAGCCTTGTCGATGAGACGTATGCCTTTCTCTTCGGCTTCAGCTAAAGCATTTGCCACGCCATCTTCCACGGCAAACGCGAGGTGATGCATTCCGCCGCGGCCACCGTTTTTCTCAATGAACTTAGCGATGGTGCTATCTGGAGAAGTAGCTTCGAGGAGCTCGATTTTGGTGTCGCCAACTTTAAAGAAAGCTGTTGTCACTTTCTGATCCTCCACCACTTCCTGTTTGTAACATTTAAGGCCGAGGACATTTTCATAATACTTGATAGCTTCTTCGAGATTAGGCACTGCGATGCCGATGTGCTCAATGTGTGAAATTTCCATTGCACTAATTTATTTAGGTTAATAATTTGTGCAAATATACAAATTTTAATTTTAACTTTTGCAAAATGTGATTGAAATTCTGAAATAAGATGCTGCAAAACATAGAGTGGGTGTAACAGGAAAGTGAAAAAGTGGGTTCAATATATTGGGGAATCCAATAAAAAGAACTAAATTTGCAAAGAAATATTTAAAAACACTTCATTCAATGGAAGTAACACCATCAATTATTGCTTCATTAGTAAAGGGGAAAGTAGAGGGGAACGCAGATGTAGCGATCACCGGCTTTGCCAAGATTGAGGAAGCGAAAAAGGGTGACATAACTTTTTTAGCCAACCCTAAGTATTCGCATTACGTTGCAAGCACCCAAGCGTCGGCTATCCTTGTAAGAAATGACTATGTGCCGGAATGTTCCACCGACGCTACTTTGATAAGAGTTGAAGATCCATACGTGGCGTTAGCCGATCTTTTGACAGCCATGCAGAATAGCAAGCCGAGTCCACGAGGGATAGAACAACCATGTTTTATTAGTGAAGGAGTCGTTGTTCCCGACGATGCCTATATCGGTGCGTTTGCATATATAGGAAAAGGAGTGACTTTGGGAAAGAATGTGAAGATCTATCCTCAGGTTTATATAGGAAACAATGTGAGGATTGGAGACAACACTGAATTGCGTGCGGGCGTCAAGATCTATGAAGAGTGTGAAATCGGCAATGGTTGTCGAATCCATTCGGGAGCGGTTATAGGCGCTGATGGTTTCGGTTTTGCCCCCAAATCTGATGGCACTTATGAAAAAATCCCTCAAATCGGAAAAGTGGTTATAGAAGATGATGTGGAGATCGGAGCCAACACCACAATTGACCGTGCCACCTTCGGGAGCACACGTGTTGGACGCGGCACTAAACTCGACAATCTGATTCAAGTGGCACATAACGTTGTGATGGGAGAATGTAATGTTGTTGCTGCTCAGGCCGGTTTTGCAGGAAGTTCGAAGATAGGTAATTATAATCAGATTGGAGGACAAGTTGGAGTTGCCGGTCATATTAAAATTGGAGATTTCAATGAGATTGGAGCCCAATCCGGGATTCCTAACAGTGTTGGGTCTCATAAACGTATCATTGGCTATCCGGCCATAGATGCACGCCAATTCGCCAAGAACTTAGTATATATGAAGCGACTTGACGAGCTATTTAAAAAATGAAAATAACAACAATAGAAAATAAAATATATGAATCAGCTGACTCTAAATTCTGAATTTACGGTGACAGGAAAGGGATTGCATACCGGACTTGAAATCTCTGCCACCTTTAAACCTGCAGCCGAGAATTTCGGATATAAATTCAAGAGAGTGGATCTCGAGGGAGAGCCGGTGATCGATGCATTGGCAGAAAATGTTGTCGATACAACCAGAGGAACAGTATTAGGGAAAAACGGTGTGGTTGTGAGCACTGTTGAGCATGCGATGGCAGCCCTCTATGCCTCCGGCATTGACAACTGTTTGATCGAGGTTGACGGCCCAGAGTTGCCAATACTTGACGGTAGCGCTATAAAGTATATTGAAAAGATTGAAAGCGTTGGCTTAAAGGAGCAGAATGCTGATAAAGACTTCTTTATTATAAAGGAGAAAATACAGCTCAAAGATGAAGAAACAGGCTCGATGCTGACAGTATATCCAGATGATGGATTTAGTGTTGAGTGTATGGTTGAATATAACTCACCAGTTCTTCCAAATCAGTTTGCTATTCTTGACGACCTTTCTGAATTCAAGAATGAAGTGGCAAGCGCACGCACATTCTGTTTTGTAAGAGAGATTCAGCCCTTGATTGAAAACAACCTTATAAAGGGTGGCGACCTTGAGAATGCAATAGTGATCTATGATCAAAAAATCTCTCAAGACAAAATAAATGAGATTTGTGATATCGTGAAAGTTCCTCATCTTAATCTGGAGAAGTTGGGCTATATAAATCCGAAGCCTCTTGTATGGGATAATGAGCCGGCACGTCATAAGTTGATGGACATCATAGGTGACTGCGCATTGATTGGTCGTCCAATTAAAGGTAGGGTAGTAGCAATCCGCCCGGGTCATAAGATCAATAATAAGTTTGCACGCATGATGCGAAAAGAGGTGAAGCACACAGAGGTTCAATCCCCTGTCTATAACCCTAACGTTGCACCTCTTATCGACATCAATGGCATAAAGAAACTTCTTCCCCACCGCTATCCATTCCTTCTTATAGATAAAATCATCGAGATTGATAAGAAGCATTGCGTGGCTGTAAAGAATGTCACAGTTAATGAACCCTTCTTCCAGGGTCATTTCCCGCAGGAACCCGTGATGCCCGGCGTGCTTCAGGTTGAAGCGATGGCTCAGGCTGCCGGTGTTCTGGTGTTGAATTATCTTGAGGAGCCGGAAAAATATTCCACCTATTTCTTGAAGATAGACAATGTTAAATTCCGTCAGAAAGTAGTGCCTGGAAATACACTTCTTCTAAATGTAGCTTTGACCACTGAGATCAGAAGGGGATGTGCGGTAGTAAAAGGATACGCTTTCGTAGGCGAAAAGGTTGTATGTGAAGCTGAGTTTATGGCTCAGATCATTAAAAACAAGTAACTATGGCGAATTACTATAGCATAAATAGTGATGCTAAGATAGGGAATAATGTCCATATTGGTGATTTCACCACTATTCATGACGACGTAGAGATTGGGGATAATTGTGTGATTCATGGTAATGTGACTATTTTCCCTGGAGCGAGAATTGGTTCAGGTGTCACCATTTTCCCTGGCGCTGTTATAGCAGCTGTTCCTCAGGATCTTAAATTCAAAGGAGAGAAAACTTATGCTTATGTAGGCAATGGCACTACGATCCGTGAGTGTGCAACAATCAATAGAGGAACCGCTTCTAAAGGAGAGACCCGAGTGGGGGAGAACACCCTTCTAATGGCTTATTCGCATGTGGCACACGACTGTAAGATCGGTAATAAGGTTATTGTTTCTAATGCCGTCCAGTTTGCAGGAGAGGTCGTTGTTGACGATTGCGCAGTGATAGGCGGAGGGTCTCTTGTCCATCAGTTCTGTCACCTCGGACGAAACATAATGCTGCAGGGAGGTGCACTTGTTAATAAGGATATTCCTCCATTTGTAAAGGCTGCTCGTGAGCCTATATCCTACGTGGGCCTGAATTCTATCGGTCTGCATCGCAACGGCTTCTCTGAGGAAGAGATTAGAGAGATTGCAGAAATATATAAGATAATATATCTGAGCGACCTTAACGTTACAAATGCAGTGAAATTGGTTGAAGAGAAGCTTCCAGAATCTAAATATCGTCAAGAGATTGTGGATTTCGTGACTCATTCAGAACGAGGAATTATACGCTCTGCAATCTAATCTATAAAACCGTCTTTCCAATATGATAATAAAAATACGATGTGTCAAATTTGACACATCGTATTTTTGAATGGAGCATTAACTTTATTTTATCTATTTATATTTTATCTATTTATCCGAATTTCGATATTTTTCTTAACCCCGGCTCATCAATAATTTTAATTCGCCGTCCGTCCACAAGGATAAGTTTATCGCTAACAAACGACATAAGTGTGCGAATTGCGTTGGAGGTGGTCATATTGGAGAGGTTTGCTAAATCTTCGCGGCTCATGTAAATTTTTAAAGTCATGTCGTCGTCTTCATAGCCATAATTATCTGCAAGAAGGAGTAGAGATTCAGCCAGACGTCCTCGGATATGTTTTTGAGTGAGATTTATGATTTTAGTGTCCGACCCTCCTAAATTTCTGGAAAGTTCATGGATAAAGAACATTGCCAAATCATTGTTGTTTCGGATGAGCTCATTGACCAATTTCATCGGGAGCACCCCTAAAACAGAGGGTTCGAAGGCAGCCACAGAAGAGACGTAGGTTTCACCGGCAAAAAAAGCACGGTATCCAAAATACTGCACGGGACGATAAAGACGAAGAATCTGAACCCGATCACCGATGCCACTCTTATACATCTTTACTTTCCCCTCTATAAGGCAAAATAGATTTTCCGGGGTGTCGCCTTCAGCATATATAATCTGATTCTTCTTATAATGTTCATATTTGAAATTATCAGTAATTATTCTTTTTTCCTCCGGTTTAAGTGCATTCCAGAGTTCAGATAAATCTTCACTGATTATTCGTTCTAATGTACTTTTCTTTAACATAACCTATGTTCCAGAGAAGTTAAAACGACTCAAAATTCAAAATTATAGGGGCCTTCTCTGTTTTATAACACAAATGTATAACATTTTTTTTAAACATAAAAATTTATTAACTAATAACTTCACTTTTATTTCTTTTTTGATGTAAAAGATATTTTATAATGCCCGAAATGAGAACCTATATCAAATTTTTATTGAAAAATGTGAGAGTGAAGGGATGAGTTTTAAAATTTTATTCTTTTAATCTTTCCATTGGCTGTTAGAGGCATTTTATCAACCCTGATTATTTCTTTAGGCACCATCCAGGAAGGGAGACTTGCTCGACAAATATCGAATATCTCATAATCTTTTGGAGAGTCTTTACAAGCTACAAGCACTAACCTTTTACCCCACTTTTCGTCGGGGCGTGAGCTTATGAAAAAAGGAAAGTTCAGATTAGTTCCGAGAATTGATTCTATCAATTCCGGGGATATCTTTTTCCCACCTGATATTATTATATTGTCAGCTCGACCTAATATTTTAAAGGAATTGTCGGAATGAATCTCAGCTATATCATTAGTAAGAAATTCTTTCCAATTTTCAATTCTAATCCCTAACAAATTTTCATTATGATAGAAGACAGAGATGCCTGGAAGCGTGGTGAAATAGACTTCACTGTCTGTGGCTTTTCTCAATGCAATATGAGATGCCGTTTCTGTCATTCCGTATGATTCAAATGCCGATACACCCAAGTCTGAAATGCGCTTACGAGTTTCCGGGGGAATTGCAGAACCTCCTATTAAAAAATGTCCTACATTCTCTAAAATCTCAGGATGATTGAGAATATGAATCATTTGTGAAGGGACCACAGATACCAGGTTAATAAAAGAACCTTTATAATCTGAAAGTGGACGGTTTGAAGGCGTTTCAAAGGAGAATGAAGCGCCCGATATATCACTTCTGACATACATCATTTTTCCTCCTATATAATCGGGAGATATACAAGAGTGGAGATGCGAGGAAGCGGAAATATTAAAGAAGTGGTTAGTTCTAAGAGCACCAGCCCTCATCTCCTTCTTTGGAAGAAGAATGCGGGATGGTGTTCCTGTGGAGCCGGAGGTGTGGCATTCCACTTCTTTTGAATCCGAGCGCCATTCCTTTTTAAAATCATCGTAGGTCATCCGAGTCCTATTTTTTATGAAAATGATTCCTTAGTCGCGCCAATCAAGTGAATTAATCATGTTGCGTTCTAACGAGAAGTCGGGATTATATGAGAGACGATCTCCTTTCAATTGTATAGGCGACTGGAAATTATTAAGAAATAGTCCTCCGGTTCCTAATCCCTGAGCCATACTTGTATCAAGAGTCGCCACCCATTGGGCAATGGCATTCAATCCGATATTAGATTCGAGAGCGGATGTGACCCACCATCCGATTTCTCTTTTTTTGGCAAGAGAAATCCATTCTTGAGCCCCTGAAAACCCTCCAATCAGAGAGGGCTTAAGAACTATATAAGAGGGCTTAACGACATCGAGCATACGCTCTTTATCTTCAAAAGAGAATTTTCCAATCAGCTCCTCATCGAGTGCAATAGGAATGGGAGATTTTTTGCATATTAAGTGGAGTTTCTCCTCGTTCCCCTGTCTAATAGGTTGTTCTATAGAATGAACTTTAAGAGCTGCCAATTCATCAAGGACAGGCATTATATTTTCTGGGGTAAATCCTCCATTAGCATCAACCCTAATTTCTACCTCCGAATCTGAATAATGTTTTCTGATTATGGCAATCAGATTGCGTTCACTTTCCCAATCTATAGCTCCGATCTTTATTTTAATGCACTTAAAACCCTCCTTTAGTTTAGATTCCAGACGCATAAGCATCTCCTCATAATTTCCCATCCATATAAGACCATTTATTTCAATACTCTCCTCTCCATGGATAAAAGGAGATTCAAAATAAATTCCCTGGCATCCGGAAGAGAAATCAAGAATTGCCTGTTCGAACCCTGCCTGTATTGATGGAAAATGGGAAAGATCTGTTGGGATCCCAAGTTTTACATTTGTAACCAGTTCCGCCATTTTGTAGAAATACCGTTCATCTGCCTCAGGCGAAAGACCAGGGAAAATAGCAGCTTCACCGATACCATACATACCAGGGTTGTTCTCATCAAAAACTCTTAGAAATGCAGTTAATTTGGAAGTGAGAACACCCCTTGATGTTCCAGCCGGGTTTTTAAACTCAAGTGTATAAGGAGCAAATTGCAGACGCATACAAAATAAATATTAGGGGAATTTGGGGAACTGATCGAAATCCGGGTCGCGCTTTTCAAGGAAAGCATTCTTTCCTTCTTGAGCTTCTTCCATGAGATAATACATAAGAGTGGCATCGCCGGCAAATTCCATTAGTCCATGCTGTCCATCGAGTTCGGCATTGAGTGCACGTTTTATCATACGAATAGCGAAGGGAGAGCGTTTGAGAATTGTGCGACACCATTCAACTGTTGTTTCTTCAAGCTTGTCAAAAGGAACCACTTCATTCACCATACCCATTTGGAGTGCTTCAGCAGCTGTGTATTGCTTGCAAAGATACCATATTTCGCGTGCTTTCTTTTGGCCCACACAACGGGCAAGATAGGAGGAACCAAAACCGGCATCAAAACTTCCCACTTTAGGTCCGGTTTGACCGAAGCGTGCATTTTCTGAAGCAATTGAGAGATCGCAAACTACTTGGAGCACATTCCCGCCGCCGATTGAATATCCATTCACCATTGCAATAACGGGTTTTGGAATAGAGCGGATTGCATGATGCAGTTCAAGCACATTTAAACGAGGAACTCCATCTTCGCCAACATACCCTCCAACCCCTTTTACGTTTTGATCTCCACCGCTACAGAAAGCCTTGTCGCCAGCACCGGTAAGTATAATTACTCCTATATCCTGACGTTCGCGGCATATTGCGAATGCATCGAGCATCTCCTGATTAGTAAGTGGACGAAAGGCATTATAAACTCTCGGACGGTTTATAGTTATTTTTGCAATACCTTCAAATTGCTCGAAGATAATATCTGTATATTCCTTTATTGGTTTCCAGTCAAACATATTTTTATATTTATTTTATGGTTTTATTCTTTTGTTGAATCTAAACGCATGTATTTCCGCAGAAGAGAAGCGCTATATTCTTCATCGTCGATCACTACCTCAAGAATTGTATTCCTTGAAGAATTAAGAAAGAGAGAAATGCCTTTGACTAAACTTTCCTCTGAATTAGCCTCGATATAGTCCCATTTATATGTATGAGCCAACTCCTTGACAGGCACATTAGGATCGGCGCAGAAGAACCGGTCGCGATGCTCGATATAGCGAGTAGGGGAGATAAAGCGGAAAATGCCACCACCTTTGTTGTTTATGACAATAATCTTAAATGAGGCAGGGATAAACGGATAACCCATGATTGTCGGTGAATAGTTAAATGACATATCACCCGAGATTAAGATCGTTTGTCCTTTGAAAGCGAGTGAACACCCTAAGGCAGTTGCGGATGTGCCGTCAATGCCAGACACCCCTCGATTCGAGTAAGATGCATGGGGAATCGACTCTGTAAATAATTGAGCATATCTCACGGGAGTGCCATTCGACAGAAATAGATTTGCATTTTTAGGGATTGAGTTTAAAATGATATCAAACGCCTTTAATTCCGACCAATTAGCATTCTTAACATACCTATCTCTTATCTCCAATTGTTTTTCCGAAGTTGTTCTCCATTGAGAAGTGTACTTATTTAAATCCTCTTTTACATCTGGATTCTTTCGATAATGTTTTCTGAATGTATGATAGAAAGTTTTAAAAAAGAAAGAAGGACTTACACAAATATTTAAGGAAAGATTCTTAAACACATCTACCCCGAAATAGGTGTCACCCAGGGTCCAAACTTCAGGGGCTTGTTGGCGAATATATTCTTTCAACATTCTTGAAACCAAAGCGCCACCTAAGGAAATTACAACATCAGGACGCAGCTCTTCTTTAGTCTCTTTTGAAAGACCGGCAATTACCGAATCAATTGCGTAAGGATTCCCTTTCAAATGAAGGTTGGAAAGAGTTTCGCAAAGCACCACTACACCCGGTAGGGAAGAGAAAAGGGTAATATGTTGGTTCAATTCATTATCTGGCGGCATAAAACCTGCCACAATAAGAATCCTTTTTCCATACAAACGGCTAAATAAGTATTTGATATCCTTTGCAGCCAAATTAGCTGCACCCGGAATTATCTGAATGATTCTTTGTTTTTCTTGGAAGCTGTCAATTGTATTACTTAGAGGACCATCTATCTGAAGATTGATATGGATCGGTCCTGGCTTATTGGAAGAAGCCAAGAGCATAGCTTCATTTGCAATTCGATTCACAAACCATTCGATTTCTTTATTTTCAGAGACAACGGGAATATCGAAGCTTTTCTTTACTATCTTGCTGAGTGCACCAGGTTGAATTAAAGTTTGAGAATCTTGCTGATCGATCCAATGAAAAGGACGATCGGCAGAAATAACTATAAGTGGCACGCCTTGATAGAAGGCTTCGGCAACTGCAGGAGCATAATTATATAGTGCAGTTCCCGAAGTGCAAATCACAACCACCGGTTTTCGTGACACCATCGCCATCCCCAAAGCAATAAATGCCGCATTTCTCTCATCTGCCACTACCTGGACACGGAGATTCTCACGATATGAACAAGAAATAAGAAGGGGGGCGTTCCGACTTCCAGGGCTTGCAACAATATCTTTTACTCCATGTGCTTCTAACACATCGAGTAATATTCGGCAATAAATGTTTTCAGTATCTTTCATGAGGATTCTTAGGAAATGCTTTGAGTAATGTAAATATATACTCTTAGGATTTAATTACATATTGTAAGGATATAGTTACATTTTCTTAGGAGACAATGAATTTATTTGGATGATAGCCCAAAAGAAAAGCGGAAGCATCCATTCGTTTTTTTCCCGAAGGTTGGAGAGAGAGAATTTGAATTGCTCCATTTCCTGTCATTGCATATAATTTTTTCCCCTCTATTATTATTTCACCTGGATTTCCGTTAAGATGGGGCGTATCAAGGCTTGTTTCGAATATCTTTACATCGAAAGTTTTCCCGTTTTTATCCTCCATTTCCGACCAGGCAGCAGGATACGGAGAAAGACCTCGGACATGATTATGAATATCTTGCGGATTCGTTGACCAATCAATCTGACAATCCTCTTTAAATATTTTGGGAGCTGGAATAAAATCTCCCTCTGGCTGGGGTTGAGTGGTAAGAGAGCCATCCAAAATAGATTCCACTGTATGGATCACACATTCAGCACCGATATCCATAAGACGGTCGTGAACAGTGCCGGCATTATCATCGGGCAAAATTTCAATCTTACGCTGTTCAATCATGTCGCCTGTGTCGATTTCATGTTTCAGAAAGAAAGTGGTTATACCAGTTTCTTTCTCCCCATTCATAATAGCTCGGTTTATTGGAGCAGCCCCTCTATACTTTGGAAGTAGTGAGCCGTGGAGATTAAATGTTCCAAGACGAGGCATAGTCCAAACCACTTCTGGAAGCATTCGGAAAGCTATAACGATGAAAAGATCGGCATCTATATTTCGGAGTGCTTCAACAAAATCGGGGGATTTTAGTTTTTCAGGTTGTAGCAGGGGTAATCCGGCTTGTAACGCATATTTTTTTACATCACTTTGTATAAGTTTATGACCCCGACCGGCAGTTTTATCAGGCATAGTCACAACGGCTGCTACATTATAGCCCTCAGTAACTAAGCGGTCAAGGCTTTTCACTGCAAACTCGGGAGTGCCGAAAAATACAATCTTTAAATCTTTCTTTTCCATAACAACAAACTCAATTCGTTAAAATGAAGCTCCTTGGGATTAGTCTTCCGTGAAGTGTCGCAACACTCTACGATATGAATTAAAAATTTTTGACTTAGAAACAAAACCTACATATTTCCCATTATCGACAACCGGGAGATTCCAAGCATTTGTTTTATCGAAAATCTCCATAACCTTATCCATCGGATAACTAATCTCTATAGTTGCCGGAACAGCCGACATAAATCGCGAGACATGCATTTTCTTATAAAGATCCGGCCGGAACATGATGTTTCTTATCTCATCAAGATTAACCACACCTTTCAACATGCCGTTATCATCGATTACCGGGAAAAGATTGCGGTTGCAAACAGATATTGTATCGACCATTTCCTTTAGATTCATCTCAGGTTTGACCGTTTTAAAATCTGTTTCAATTACGTTATCAAGTTTAAGAAGAGTGAGCACTGCTTTATCTTTTTCGTGAGTGAGCAGGTCGCCGGCACGAGCAAGACGCATTGTGTAGATGCTATAAGGAAGGAAAACCTTGATAGTCATATATGCGAGTAGTGACACAATAAGCAAAGGAAGAAAGAGGTCATACCCTCCTGTCATCTCTGCCGTGAGGAAGATAGCCATCAAGGGTGCGTGCATCACGCCGGCCATCACGCCGGCCATCCCCATAAGAGCAAAATTTTTCTGAGAGAGATGTATTCCGATTTCAAGATTATTAAGAATATATGCGAAGAGGAATCCGCAAAGCGCCCCTACAAAGAGGGAGGGTGCAAATGTACCGCCCACTCCTCCGGCACCGTTAGTTGCCGAAGTGGCAAAGGCCTTGAATAGCATCACCGCACCGATGAAAAGCACAAGAAACCAAACGTTATCACGATCCACATAAAAGAACGTTCCGTCAACCACCTTGGAAATATCGCCTTCCAGAAGATTTTCAATTGCTCCATAACCTTCACCATAAAGAGGGGGGAAAATAAAAATTAGGATAGCAAGAATGATACCTCCAGTGATTATTTTGCAAAATTTATTGGGTAGCCGTGAGAACACTGTTTCCATCCAAAACATCACCTTAGTGAAATAGAGCGAAACAAGCCCACAGACAATGCCCAGTAGTATAGTGTAAGGAATACGGTCGGTGAGGAAAGGTTCGCTTTGTGCGAAGAAGAATTCGGAATTATATCCCTCCAAGATATATGCTACTGTTGCTCCGGCAATTGAAGATATGAGGAGAGGCATCACTGTCAGTCCTGTAAGATCGATCATAAGGACTTCGAGAGTGAAAAGCATTCCGGCGATTGGGGCACGGAAAATGCCGGCAATACCTGCCGCAGCCCCACATCCCACAAGAATCATCAGAATTTTAGGGGATAACCTGAAAGCCTGACCGAAATTTGAACCGATAGCGGCTCCAGTGAAAACGATTGGACCCTCCGCTCCCACCGAACCTCCAAAACCAATGGTGATAGAGGAAGAAACGAGAGAGGCATACATGTTTTTCTTCTTTAATCGAGATTTTCTTCGAGAGATGGCATATAAAACCTTCGTGACACCATGCGAGATATTATCTTTTACCACATATTTCAGAAATAGGGTAACTATAAGGATGCCAATAACCGGATAAACCAGATAAAGCCAGTTGGCAGTCGTGGTATTTAACCCCGATGTAAGGGCATGAGCGATTAAATGTATTAGAAATTTTAATAGCTGTGCTGCAAATCCACAAATTATTCCGACAATAAGAGCAAGAAAAACCACAAATTTGCTTTCCTTTATGTTATGCTCCCTCCAGATTACGAATCGCATCCAGAAGTCGGTGAATTTATTATGTGTTTCTTTGTATGCCATTTTAATAAAACAACTTGAAGATTATTTCCCTGCTCCTGAAACAATGGTCCGGATAGTGTAAACAAGGATTTTCAGATCGAGGAGAAGCGACATGTTATTTATATACACCATATCGAATTTGGTTCGTTCCACCATTTGATCCAGACAAGAAGCATATCCGAATTTCACCATAGCCCAAGAAGTTATACCGGGACGCACTTGATAAACAAGACTGTAATAAGGAACCCTCTTTACAATCTGGTCAATATAGAACTCTCTTTCAGGTCGAGGCCCGACAATCGACATTTCTCCTTTAAGCACGTTCCAAAGCTGGGGCAACTCATCAATTCTATACTTTCTCAGAAACTTGCCTATTGATGTGATTCTGGGGTCGGCATCAGATGAAAGCTGAGGTCCATTTTTCTCTGCATCCTGTTTCATCGTTCGGAATTTGATAATCCTGAAAGGGAGATGGTGACGCCCGATTCTTTCTTGAGAATAGAAGATTGGTCCGGAGCTATCGAGTTTTATACATATTGCTACAATTGCAAAGAAAGGGAGAAGAATCAACAGGCCGAATAAAGAGGTGATAATATCGAATGAGCGCTTGATATTTTGCTCAAACTCGCTTAACCGTGGAGTGGAAAGGTCAATAAGGGTGTTGCCAAGGATATCATCAGTCCGAATTCCTGCAATAGCATAGTCGAGGTCGTCGGGTGCAATCCTAATTGGAATATCAAGATCTATAAATTCATCCACCATAGAAAGGATGACTCTGTCGCCTGCAGTTTCAGGAGCAATCACAATCTGCGACACTTTCTCATTAAGGCAGAAATTTTTTAGATTTTTCTGTTTGATTATCGGTATGCCCTTGTATTTATGATTATTTCTCTGTTCCCCTTCAAGCGCCACGAACGCAACAACTTCATTCTCATAAAGAGATTTGGAATTGAGGATATTCTCTGCAGCTTTTCTTGCACGGTCCGAATTGCCTAAAATCACTGTCTTAAACTTGAGTTTGTGTTTTTTGGCGCTCTTGGCAGCCAATGTGGTAATGGTTAGACGTCCGATATATGTGCACCCGGCAAGAATTATAAAGAGAAGAAATATTAGAAGATACTCGGTTCGGCGTTTGGGAGTGGGATCGTTCACGAGCATAGTCATGAAAATCAAGAATGCATTGACAGCAGCACTCCCGATTGTGACGAGCATTTCAGAAGCTCTCGAACGTGGGAAAGGTTTATTATAATATCCCGATAAGAGATATATTATCATGAGGGTCGGAGGAACGAGAATCTGCTCCCAAACCATCTTTGGGTCAGATAGATAGGATGCCAAACTATGAAAGGCTCCTCCCGACAAAAGAATATGATAACGCAGAATATTGAATAAAAAGAATGCAAGCGAAGTCATAATGAAATCGCTGATGACATAGGCAGTTCTTAATATTCTATTTCTACGTTTAAACATTTTAATGATAAACTCAACTTTTAACGAATCACCTTTATAACACTATCATTTCCCACCTTGATAATATTACTCGGGGATGGGTTGGAGGATTCGTTGCGTCTCACTTCCACCACATAATCTACACCATTCAAAATTTCTTCATCGATTTCTGAAAAATTTTGGGGAGTTGGTTTTCCGCTAATATTGGCAGATGTGGAGACTAACGGATGTTTTAGCATCCGGCAAAGAGATTGGGAAAACTTTTCATCTGTAATTCTAAATCCGGCAGACCCATCTTCAGCTAATAGCAGAGGGCTGATATTGACAGGCTGGTCATAGATTATTGTCAAGGGATCAACAGCTGCATCAATAAGCTGCCAGGCAATATCGGGAACTGCCTTTATATATTGCTGCAATTGTCCTTCCGATCCCACAAGCATCAACATTGCCTTAGCGTCAGCCCTTTTCTTTAGTTGAAAAATGCGTTCAACAGCTTTGGTGTTGGTCGCATCGCAACCAATACCCCAGACAGTGTCGGTGGGATAAAGAATAATGCCACCCTCTTTAAGAACCTTTAAAGCTTTTTCCAGACTCTCTTTCATTATAATTTAAAGATTTTAAGTAAGTGTTGAAAATTAAGGAACAAATAAAACGAAGTTATTTTTGAGTTGATTTGACTCGTCATTGTTTTCTTTAAAAGGAACAATGACGAGTCAAAGCAGCCAAAAAGAACGAGTTTTATTGTTCAAGGTTTCAAAAAACATAATATCGATTAATTTTCAATACTTACTTACCATATTATATGACTTTAAAATAACTTATATGTCGTTTTTCAGAATTATGGTATTTTAATCATATATTTTTTAGATCTAA
>CAZXGU010000071.1:0-14900 GCA_964640375.1 uncultured Sangeribacter sp.
GTGATCTAATCTCGGATTTCTCTGAATAATTTCAGACCAAATAAAAACGATGTGTCAAATTATTGACGCATCGTTTTTATTTAACTCTTATTCCTATTCACTCTTAACTATTATTTATAACATATATTACATTCACTACAGATTCCTGTGATGGTAAAATTTGCTGATTCAGGGATAAAGCCAGGAGGAAGACTCACTTCAGGAATGGGGATGGAATGCAGGCAAGAGGTTTTTCCACATTTTCGGCAATGAAAATGAAGGTGCATATCGGAAGAATCCTTCTTATGATCGGCAGTGCATATCTCAAATTTAGCCGACCCGGAGCCATCTTCAATTATATGAATAAGTCCCTTCTCGCTGAATATAGCAAGCGTTCGGGTAATTGTGGAACGGTCCACAGTGTCCAAAGCCATTTCGATATCAAGCGAAGAGAGGGGATGATCTGCCGAATAAAGCAATCGACCGATCATTAATCTCACGGCAGTGGGTCGCACGCCATGTTCATTCATCTTTGTCAGAAGGAGATCTTCACACATGTTTTTTACTTTCGCAAACGCAAAATAGTCCAGATTATTGTGATAAGAGTCACCCCTGTGTCTGCAAAAACAGCGGCCCAAAGGGAAGCAATGCCGAAAGCTCCGAGAATCATGACCAATGCCTTGACACCAAGGGCAAATGTGACATTCTCAATCACCACTCTTCTCACTTTTCTTGCTAATCGGATAGCTTCAGGCAATTTTTCCAGTGAGTCGCCGGCAATAACCACATCGCTGCTCTCCATTGCAATATCTGTGCCGAGTGTGCCCATGGCCACTCCCACATCTGAAGCTGCAATTGCGGGAGCATCATTTATACCGTCTCCCACAAAGGCTGTTTTCCCTTTCCCTGTGGCTTTCCAGTTATTGATGATTCTCTGCTTATCCTCTGGAAGAAGAGATGCCTCAAAAGCATCCGCTCCCGTAGCTTTCATAACACGCTCCACTGCTTCTGCATGATCACCGGAAAGAATCTTGACAGTAGTCACCCCCAAAGAATGGAGTTGACGGATTGCCTCCTTTGCTTCCGGTTTAACAGTATCGAGAAGATAAATCGAGCCTAAATATTTACCATCGAGAGCCACACAGATTTCAGAAGCATCCGAAGAAGTTGCCGGCACATCAATATTATGTTTCTTCATCAGAGATCGCGAACCGACCAGTGCAAGTTTGCCGTCGATTTTTCCCGACATACCATGAGAAACTGTAACAATATCGGTAGCTTTTGCCTGTTGGATATTTTCACTCTCTTGATGTTCCACTATAGCTTTGGCAAGAGGATGTGCAGAATCCTTATCAAGAGCAGCAGCCACAGATATAACTAAATTCTTATCTTCTCCCGAGATAGCAGACACATGGAATTTTCCGGTTGTAAGAGTGCCTGTTTTGTCGAACATCACTGTCTTGACATCGCGCATAGCATCCACATATTTGGAGCCCTTGAAGAGAAGTCCGCGACGCGAGGCATTCCCCAATGACGCGAAGTAGCTGAGAGGGATGCTGACAACAAGAGCGCAAGGACAGGAACAAACCAAAAATACCAACGACCGGCGAAGCCATTTCATCCATTCAAAATCCATGCCTTGGGCAGCGCTGACTATCCAAGGGATGAAGAAAAGAAGAAGAGCGGCAACAAATACAAGGGGAGTGTACCAACGGGTGATGCGACGAAGCATATTCTCAGTGGGCGATTTACTCTCTTGAGCGTCTTCAATCATTTTCATGATGCGCGTCATGGAAGAGTCGGAGAAGTGTTTGGTTGTCTCCACCTCAATAGATTGACTCACGGGAATTATACCTGACGGGAGTTGGTCGCCTGGATGATAGGTGCGTGGAAGCGATTCACCAGTGATTGCTGAAGTGTCGAAATCGACCTCCCGATCGCCAATGAGCATGGAATCAATAGGCACTCTCTCCCCAGGTTTGACAATAAGTATGGAGCCGGGAATCAGCTCTTCAGGTTTCACCTCCCTTACCGTGTTCCCCTCTTTGAGTCGTGCGGTTTCAGGCAGACGCCCGAGAAGTGATTTAATACGGCGCTTCACATCATCAGATGCCGTGTCTTCCATTTTCTCTCCAAAGGAATAGAAGAGCAGCACAGCCACGCCCTCAGGATATTCACCGATAACGAAAGCTCCGACTGCGGCAGCAACCATAAGGGTGAATTCATTCATTATGCTGCCTGCTCTCCAGGATTCAAACATCTCTTTCAAGATTGGAAGCCCGACAGGAAGAATTGCCACAATGTAATAAATCCACCATAAGGGCGAAGCTAAATAATGACTGACAATTATTCCGGCCACAAGCATGAGGCATGTGATTAATTCGCGTAAATAGGTGTGAAAGAAACCTTCTTCATGTTCCCCATGATGATGTTCATGGGAATGAGAGTGAGAATGGGCATGTCCGCAACACCCTTTATGCTCATGGGCGTCATGATGATGCTCATGGGATTGATGATCTGAATTTGTATGGCAATGTTTACACATAATATCTTTTATCTTTGGGTTTTAATTTCTGATGCAAAGTTAGCGGAAAATCCATGCACATGGTGTGCAAATACGCAAAAGCCTCGCCTGATGCGCATCAGACGAGGCAGAAATCATGAAAATGTAACTAAGCTATATCAGTCTCTTTGCTGAAGCTTGATACGTGCGAAAAGAATCGGTATCTCCTTCTTCTCAGAGAAAAGGGAGAAAGAGGAGAGGTTTTCGCCGTGATTAAATCTGCGGATATCCACAGTCTCTCCGAAATTACCTTCATGAAGGAAAGAGAGCTCAAGACGCGATAGAAAATATCGGTCGAATTCTTCCAAACTATATGAATTCAGGAGTAGAGACACATACCTTACCGTATTAACATGTCGATAGAAGTCTATGTCATTATACTTAAATGTATATTTTCTCTCCTCTGTGTTAGCCTTCAAAGCCGCTCCAGGTATCTCAGATGCAGACGCCGGGTAAATATCCACATGTTTTTCCTGACGCTTAATAGGGCAGGGACGCTTGGATTCAACCCCTTCCGGCAGAGTGAGATGTGAGAGGCCGAAATTCTCATGTGTAACCGTGTTGAGAACCATCCAAATAGAACGAGCGTAACCCACGGTGTTTCCGTCGGAATCCTGAATCTCAAAATCACGGACTGAGAAATGACGGTTCCAACTTTCAACCCAAGTAATTATTTTGTATTCGGTATTTACTTTTGGATATGACGACATCTCGACAGTAAGCCTTGAAAGCACCCACCCGGCATTGAGATCCTGCATCACAGGGTTGCCAATACCTAATTCCAAAGCATGTTTGGTTGCAACTACAATAAGATCGCTAACCAAGATATGGACAGCCAATTCCCCTTCCGGATTGGCTTCATTAGCAGAAACAAGAAATTTCTTTGAAAACTCAATATCGGTAGTCATATTATTTATCTTTCTTCAGTTAATCTTAGTATTTCGGAAGGTCGGTTCACAATATGATCGGCGTATGCCTTCCGGAGTTCGGAAACTGGGCGGAATCCCCATGTAACGCCCACCGATTCCACACAAGCCCGTCGGGCAGTCTCCATATCCACAGCCGAGTCACCGACATATAGAATATCCCTTTTGGGAGTTGGATATTCATTTAGCATTGCGAACACAATGGAGGGATCCGGTTTTGTGGGGCGGTCATCGGTCTGCCCTAACAGAGCCACAAAAGGGATATCGGGGAAATAATGTTTCACGATCTTCACCACGGCAGCCTCATATTTATTTGAAGCGACTCCGATAGCAATCTCACGATCTGTTAAATCGCGCAGCAGTTCGGGAATGCCTGGATAGGGTTTAGTCTCATCGGTGCAGTGTTCGTCATAATATTCCCTGAAAATAGCCAGAAGTTTATCAATAGTCTCCTCGTCGGCATCCGGTTCGGCACGCTGAATAAGCTTTCTGACGCCATTCCCAACCATATAATTATACGTGGATAAGGCATGTTCGGAATATCCCATCATCCGTAGGGCGTAATTACACGCATTGCCAAGGTCGGCAATTGTGTTAAGAAGAGTTCCGTCAAGGTCGAATATTACAAGTTTTTTCATAATTGTCTCAAATTTAAGATTAAAACCCGGAGTCTGCTAAATTTTATTAGACGGGGTCTAAAATGGATATCCAATGGAGAAATGGAAAGAATGGTCACGTCCCCATTTAGGATGAATTAGAGGCCACGGCTCCGCATTTATTGCCGGGTTATGCGCCTTCATTCCCATATCAAACCGCAGGAGGAAATATGTGAAATCAAGGCGTAGCCCCACTCCGTAGGCAGCCGCTAACTCTTTATAAAACGAATTAAAATGAAACATTCCGTATGGTTGGTTCACATAATTTCTAATTGTCCATATATTTCCGGCATCAACAAAGAGGGCTCCCTCAAGGACCCAGAAGAGTTTAGCCCTATATTCAGCACTGAACTCCAAGCGGATATCGCCACATTGATTGATAAAATCGCTCACAGAATTTGTGCCCGGATATCGTCCAGGTCCTAATGTTCGGACAGCCCAACCCCTCACCCCGTTAGCGCCACCACCATAGAAACGCTTCTCAAAGGGGAGCATCGAAGAATTGCCGTAGGGCACTCCTATGCCAAAACCGACATGCCACGCCAAAGCATTCCTCTCATTGAAAATATGCAGGAAAGATAAATCTGTTTCCGCCTTGGCATATTGAGAATAGCGGATTCCAAACACTTTGTAGGGATTAGTATGAAAATCCGATCGATGTGTAAAAATGGAGTTAATGGCAAAAAGGAGATTGCCCGCCACTTCCGCATTGAGCCGGATAGTGAAAATATTCCTTTGTGTCATTCTTCGCCACGGTCGATCTTGCCGCTTATTGGTGTGATAGAAATTATAACCAAGACGCATGATGAAATGGTCTTCGTAGCTATATCTCAAAAGTGGATTGTCGGGTGCAATCTGATTGATGAAATCATTGGTGCTCTCAGGGAGATAGACATAGTTTATATCTATAGGGGTGAAAGTGTGACGGTCGCGTTTGTTATGTTCCGACCATTTGTAGCTCCAGCCGGCTGTGGATATGATGCGAGTATATTCAGGACGTTCCTGATAATTCATCGACACATTAAACTCAGTGGCTGCCAAGATTCTTCTTTTGAAACTGTCGCGCAAAAATGGGGCCTTGAACTTAGGAAAGTTTATCCCCACCTCAACTCCATATTCCATGTAACGGTTATGGAGAAGTCCACTCAGATTTCCGCTTAGCGATTCGTAGGAGCCATGAAGTTTACCGGATAATGTTTCCGAACCCTTTGCAATGTTTCGATGAGAATAGTTCAATCCTACGGCCACCCCAAGATCACCCTCAGAGTTGGTGCCTTCTAATTCCACGGAGAAACTCTGGCTTTTCCCTTTTGTGAGAAGAATATAGGCATCCACGAATCCAACCGGACTGTCATAATGGCCAGAACCAACAGGGAGAAAACGGATATTGATAAACTTTAGAATTGGAAGGCGGGAGAGAGCGGAATATGTCTTGTTCACACTCCTGAGTTTATAAGGCTCTCCCGGAGTGATAAAACAGTTTTCCGCCAATACGCCGGGTCGAAGATACTTATTTTTGCCATAAAGAATAGTCACACCCTTATATCTCACCGTATCGATGGCTTGAAAATTCTCAAGATCTTCGGTCACCCCCGGATCGTAATCCATTATATAAGTCACATTTCTTACGATATATTCCTTATGGGTATCGATAAGCGCGTTGTGTTGTTTTGTTGGATATGGAGGGTTAAGGGTAAGAGTTAGATCCACATCGGTTGAACCCTCTGTTGTGTCGGCATTAAAGGTTATAAACTCCTTCCCGAAGGCATAATATCCGCGGTTTTTGAGACGCGAGGTGATGAGCTCTCTTTCCGATTCGAGATCCGATCGGTTAAGGAGGTCGCCGGGTCGCACAATCATTCGAGCCGAATCGCGCATCACAAGATTGCGAAGCGTATCGTTAGGGAAAACATAATCTATACTGCGTATAATATAAGGATCGCCCGGATAAAGGTCATATTTCACCTTCATCTTCCTTTTCTTCTGATTGGCAATGGTGTCGATATTAACCTTTGCTTTGAGGAAGCCGGAATTTACCATAGCCTTGCGCAGCTGTTCTGCATCTGAAAGGGAATTAGAATAATCAAAAACAACCGGTGGTTCGCCAAGTTTCCTAATCCAGCGGTTCCACCATTTAGTGGTGTCGGTGCCGCTCAAATTATAAACCCCCAACCTCAGTTTGGCACTCCACAACATGCGGTTATTCTCCTGATTACGGACGTAGGTCATCAGGTCTGTTTCATTCAGTTTTCCAGTGGAATCGTTAAGGTTGATTTTCACATCGTCAAGCAGATATGTGCCTTGTGGGAGATGCTTAGTGGATGAGCACCCCGTCATTATAATGGAAAAGAGAATGAATACGGATATGTAGTTGCCAACCTTCACAATCAGAATGCAAAATAACTATTTCACAACGCAAAGTTACTATTTTTTTCCGAATTGAGGGTCAATCTTCACTTTGAGGCAAACTCCGAATGTAACCAGACAGCAAAGCATCACCACCCAGAAGAAATTGATATAACCCTGTGGACCTGTCAGACCGAAAAGGTTAAAAGAGGAGAGTGACTCATGAATCCATCCTGCGGCCATTCCCGGCAACATCATTCCGAGCGCCATGAAAGCTGTGCAGAAGGCATAGTGAGAAGTCTTGTTTTCTCCACGTGAGAAATAGATGAGATAGAGCATGAATGCTGTGAAGCCAAAGCCATATCCAAACTGTTCAAACCCGATTGCCGAGCAAATTAGCCAAAAGGCATCAGGTTGAACCATCGAGAGATAACAATATACAGCGCATGGAAGGGTAAGACTCAACGCCATTGGCCACAGCCATTTCTTTAAGCCTCCAATAGAAATCACAATACCCCCTAAGATTCCTCCGGCAAGGAGAGCAATAACGCCTACAGTGCCATTCACAAATCCCACTTCCTTGGTGGAGAGTCCCAGACCGCCGTCGGAAATAGGAGATACAAGGAATGGCTGAACAAGTTTGACACATAATGCTTCGGGGAGCCGATATAGAAGCATAAAGCAAAGGGCTGCCACAACATCAGGTTTTTTAAAGAATGTGACGAAAGTCATCGCGAAATCTTTCACGATAGTTTTCGCCGTCACTCCGGGCACCGGGCGGTCGTCGGCAGCTTTGGGCATGAATCGCGAATGATAGAGAGTGATGAGGAGGAAGAAGGCGGAAAGAATGAGGAACACTATTCTCCATGCCGCTCCCACATTATCCAACTTCTCTTCCAAAACTCCGGCCAGCATGACCAATCCTCCCTGACCAATTACACTTGCAATGCGATAGAAAGTGGAACGCACGCCCACAAAAGCTGCCTGATCATGGTCGGAGAGTTCCAGCATGTAGTAACCGTCGGCTGCAATATCATGCGTGGCCGAAGCGAAAGCCATTATCCAGAAACAGACCAATGTGGCCGAGAAAAAGAACGAGAAGGGGAGAAGAAAACCGACACCTGCCATTGTGAGGCAGATAATGGCTTCCATCGCTATTGTCCAGAGCCTTTTAGTTTTGAAAAGATCGATAAAGGGACTCCAGAAAGGCTTAATCACCCATGGCAGATAAAGCCAGCCGGTGAAAAAAGCCATCTCCGTCAAGGAGACCCCCATATTGGTAAACATCAACACAGTTAGAGTGTTGACCGCAAAATAAGGAAGTCCTTCAGCAATATAGAGTGTCGGAATCCAAAACCAAGGAGATGTTTTCCGACCCTGTTCAGTAGTTTTCATGTTGGGTTAGATTATATTATCTGGAAGCGAACCGGCAAAAGCCACTTCGCTATATATTTGTCGTGCCAATTGAGGATTAATTCTTTCATAATCTTTCTCAATCGGGAGGATTAGGAGACCTGCCATGTCGAGAGCTCCGGGCGATACAGTCATTTGGGAATCATCTTCAGCAAAGAAGCAGCTTGGCCTGTGAGCGCGACGAGGAATCACTATAATGCGAAGCAACCCTTCAGAATCAATCCAGAAAAAAGCGTTCACAAGGTCGGCATCCGGGTTGCCTGTTTCTGCATCAATCCCTTTAATTTGGGTCATAAGGTAGAGATTTCTTAGACCTTGCTGGTCGGGAGTGATAATCGCGCTCATAAAATTAAACGGGAGGTCGAGACCAAATACTTCTGAGCTTACAATCGGAGGAAGATTTCGGGTGTGATGCTTCTCGGCCAATTGAATAAGGGGGAGTTCCGATTTAAGGACAGCCTGACAGTGACGGTGGTCGGGAGCAGAGGCGCCTGCACGCGCTCCATTATAAAAAATGGCAAGGGCGGGAGCCTCTTCAGCCATTGCCGCCATATCGGAGGGAATCGCATCCTGTCGGCGATGCTTGACATCAACGATGGTGAAATGAATCGGAAGGATGGGATATGGATTAAGAAGAAGTTCCCAACCATCCACCCAACCTTGAGAAATTTGTTCCGGCGGACGGTTGGAGGCGCATAGGAAGCAAGGTCGCTTGCTGATAGAAGCAGCATCTGTTTTTGCCCCGGTGCTTTTGATGCGTGCCGGATTATGTTGGGCATATACGGTTAAATCTCCAAGCATCAAAGGTCGGCGTGAAATCGCCGACAAAGCGTCAAAATTGCGCTTTGCCAGAGGCCAAACAGCAAGCTGATGCTCCACGTAGTTGTTAATCCATTCAGTATTTAACCTTTCCATTAAAAATCATCCTCGTCGATATCATCCAACTCGTCGTCATCGAAATCATCATATTCGTCAAAATCCCCTCCTAATCCCAACTGGCTGAAGAAATCCTTATCCATAAAATTAGGGGGGAGTGGGAGCGACCTGTCTTTCGTTGCTTCATCGAAAGTGAGCTTTATTCTTGCCATAAGTTCGATGGAGCGAAGACAATCCTTATAGCTGTTGTTAGCATTCACCTTCTCAATAGAGAGAGCTGCATCGGAATTGCCATCCCAGCGACGGCAGAGATAAAGCGGACGGAAGATGCGTCCAACCCCATAATCACGACACACTCGCAGAGCCATAGCATAATCCTCACCGTAGCTGACATTAGGGAATAGGAATCGACGAGCCACGGGAGTGAAGAAAGCTCTCGGCGCACCGAATCCGTTAATACGCAAAGCATTGTTGGGACCGTTATCATCCGTCCATTCAGAATGGGTGATAACTCCTGGAGGAAGGGGATTGCCTTCGAAATCAATCATCGAATAGCTTCCGATGACCATGCCGTAGTTGCCGGAACGGAATTTATTCACTATAGCCTGAAGCACAGACTGTGAATTGTAAAGATCGTCGGAGTCGAGTTGCACGGCAAATCGTCCGCAATGCTCGGAAAGGAGCGCACGATTCCAGCATCCTCCAATTCCAAGGTTTTCCGAAGCATCAACCTTTATAAGCTTTAATCGCTCGTCTTCAATTTTCTCCAATGCTTCGCGAGTGCCGTCGGTGGAATCGTTATCCACAACAATGACGTTGAACGTAAACATTGTTTCTTGCGAGAGAGCGGAATTTACTGCATCAACCACTGTACGGACACGGTTTTTCACCGGTATAATCACAGAAGCTTCCACCGGAAACTCCTGGTCGTCATAATTGAGAGTCTCTATTTTTTTATCCCATAATCCGCCGATAAGGGAGAGATGCTTTGTGAGCACCTGCTCCATCTCCTCCTGATAGGCACGGTTGCGCGGATCCACATAATCATGCTGTTTCTCACCGCTCTTGCGATAATCGCGACGTTCCACCGTGTAGAGATATTCCGGAATCATGGCAATCATTTTTCCGATAGTCATTCTCAGTCGCAAGGCATACCAGCCTCCGTCGAGCATGGCGGATTCCTTCTCAGTGAAATCCTCAGTAGCGGAGAGCACATCGGCGGCGTTAAGAAGAACCAAGGGTCCGAAGTCGAAGTCATCGCGCACAGACCCCGGCTGATAATCATTGACAGGATGGTTAAGGAGGGAGCCGTCGTTCTGACGTTCCCTAAACCAGCAATATGTCAAAGTGGAATCCATCTCTGAGGCCTGATCCACAACCCTGTTCACAAATAATGGATCCAGGTGGATAGGACGGTCGTCGAGTTGAATGAGAACATATTGTTCCAGAGGGCTGCGGAATATCTCTTCCCGCAAGGCATTTACATTTTTAAATCTTATAATATTCATCCTGTCTGTTTCTTTTACAGAAGTTGGCTAACCAACTTCCTTATTTAAGAAAATCCTTGAAGATGCGATCGCGGTCGGCCTGATCATGCATTGTTTCGATAGGCACGGAGAGGATAGTCAGGTTCCCCTTACCGCTCTTCACTGTGTATCCGGCTCCCAAATTATTAGCAGAGAAAGTGAGAATCTTATTAGCCTGCTGAGGATTCATCGGAACCAGAATATCAGGATTTTCCACAATATAGAGATCTTCGTTTAGCGTGTTGCTATAATTTATTGTTTTGCCGGAATTGGTAAGCACTCTTCCGTCGGGCTTGCGCACATTGGAAACAGATGTTCTGGCAGTGGCTGCCGACGGTCGCGACTGAGCAACGGAATCGGAGTTCTCCTCTTCCCCTTCGCCATTTTCCAATCTTTCTCTTCTGAGTCGGGCTTCCTCTGCTTCGGCTTCAGCGCGGAGACGTTTCTCTTTCTCGGCAACTGTTATGAAACCAAGAACTTTTTCAGCAAATTCGCTGTCGCCACGGTTGGCTCGCGAATCGAAAAGGTCGGAGATTACATATTGTCCGCTAACAATCAAGTTTCCTCCCTTATCGAGGAATGATTTCACGGCTTTCTGGAGCTCGGGAGGGAAGGCGCGATAATTAATACCGCTCTTACCATTACCCACCACTGTGGTTTTCTGTTTTCCCAAAATAAGATCCACATTCTGATAATCGGTAAGTTTGACGATTCCTTTCTCCACTGCTCCAACCGAACAGGAGATGAAACCATATCCTGTTTCAGCAATCGCGTCGCCATGGATGGCGGTATAATCGAAGGTGTTGCCGGCAATCACTTTCGTGGTGTAGCTGCTTCCGCTCACTCCGTGACGGTTTCCTGCATTACGGTTAAATTCAGTCTGCGGACCCGTATAGGAGATATCCTTAATATAAGGAACTCCAAACTCTTCATCGGCTTTGAAACCTGCATTCTTGGAGTCGCGCACCTGTGCCGGGCCGCTCACGCGAGTGAATCCATTCACTATAAGCACCGGCTTAGCATCTTTATCACCCTCGCATAGAGCCAACACTTCAGAAGGGAAGGAGAGTCCGCCTTCGTTGGCTGCTACAATCTTGAAGCTATGAATCTGATTATCCTGAACCTTCAAGTCATAATGGGTGGAATGGGTTTCAGCAATCTTATGGAAACCGAGATCGCCTTCAATTCGCTCATAGATTATATATTTATTCGGCATTGCCGTTTTTTCCAAGGGGTCGGGAGTGGGTTCCCAACTGAGTCGGTAATTGTTGCGAGAAGTCTTTTTGATTGCAAAATCTTTCACAGGCAGCGGCTGAATCACAACCTCACGACCTTTACGCTCTGCTAAGAAGCGAGCCATACCTTTATATATTGAACGACCCACAGAAAAGCGGAAATTCGGATCGAGCCCATACATCATGTCTGCGAAGTTCTGATGGCTCATAAGCTCGATAAGAGTGGCAGGAACTTCAGGCACACGAGCTTCGAGATATGATTTATCCCACATTGAGCGGCGGGTCCATTTCGGCTCATACTCCTGGCGGATATCATTTGTGATTTGGCGCATCACCATGTCGGTAAGGATTCGGGAGTTCATTCTCGGAGTGCCATCTTCGTATGAACGGCCTCCATTGGTATAATAAATTCCAAGAGTGCCGATAAAGCTGTCATCCTTTCTCACTCCGGCATCCGAGTGGAGTGCAAAAGAGAGATCCACGGGAAGTTTCAGTCCCGGTTCGTCGGGGAGCACTCGCGAACCACCGGCAAGATAGTTAACCCAGTGTCCGCGGTCGGTATAATCATCCTTATAGTCATCCTTGCCGTGGAAGGGGGAATAAACTGATTCCGGGAAACCTGCCCAATGGAGCCAATAGCGCGAACCTTCCACCCAACGAGGCATACCGGAGGTTGTGAATTTGGGAGCCACGCCTTTCTTCAACTTCGGCGGAGTGGTTGCAGTCTGAAGTTTCGCAGAAGGGGAGTCATTATCCATTGCGTCGATATCGCTGTCGTCGCTTTCATCATTCTCTATATCTTCATCCTCTTCAGCCACATCATTCTCAGGAGTGGAAGGATCGTAATAAACATCTGAGCGGCGGTCGCTTCTTTCAATATTACCCATTCCTCCGCCAATCTTAACCGCATCGGCCGTTACCACAGCTCCGTCGGTAGATGATACATTGGTAAGGGTCACGACCGGTTCAGTGTCGCTATAACCTTTTTCGAGAGGGAAGGTCCCGAGATAGATCCAGGTTCCGCCTCCCATTGTCTGATTTACAATAAATTCTTTTGTACCTCCGGAATAATTCACTGTGTATCTGGCATCCTTAGTGGAATTTGGGAGGGTCTTATAGCTTACATAAACTGCATATTCGCCATCCTTGGGAATATCGGCATACCAGCCAGCTACGGATGGTTTGCCATTGCGAGTGGTCTTGACTTGACGGTATGTTCCATTCTGGAAAGGATTCTCGGTGTCGCGGAAAGCGGGGAGGTCGTAGATGAAACCGTCTAATTCGCCGGTTTCCCATTTTTGGGAGCCGTTGCTTTCCTTATAATAAGGCTGAGAGAAAATCTGCCCACCCTCATTGGTGTCGTTATCCACAATCACCTCATGAGGATTAGTGTCTCGTTCGCGAGGTATAAAGACGTAGGCCCCTGCGTTTTCAAGCATAGGCACCACGTAGGGATAGATATAACCCATGGTATATACATCTTCGAGAGTTTGGAAAAGGAATCCGCGTTGCCAAGCCCAACCTCCGGAGCCGACTTTGAAATAACGGCCATGGGAAGGCCATAAAGCCACAATATCATTAGGCATACCCTTTGTGGGATTCACAGAAGGGTTTGCCTCTTTTACGAAAGGTGGGTTCTGACGGTATTTTTCCGGAAGAACGTCAATCTTATTTATATATGAGCTATATGCTTTGTTGGCCACATTCAGATTCACTCTGTAATGAGAAAGAGAATCGGGGAGGGCTTTCTTCACTTGCGAAGAAAGATCGTCGATGAATTTACGAGTCACCGGCAGGTAAGTGTAATTCTCATTCAGGCTCACCGTTGCGGTCCGCGAGCGGTCGTCGGTCTTGACGCTGTTAATTCGCAAGCCCCCGGGGTTCATATCTTTGGGAACCCATCGGTTCACAGCATCGTTGACGGCCAAAGTGAGAGAATCGTTTTGTGGTGTCTCTTTGGGAGCAGCCGGAGCGGCAGTGTGGCGTGAAGTGCGCGACGATGCTTTGGTATTTGTTTTTTGATAGCTGCTCTTTGAAGAATAGCCATGACGTCCGCTCTTCTTGGAAGAAGAGGAGGCGGAATTGCTGTTCTTGCTATTCTTACTATTCTTATTATTCTTACTATTCTTGCTATTTTTGTTATTTCCTCCCTTTGAGGCTTTTGAATCAGCTTTGGAGGATTTGGAATTTTTTGATGATTTCGACGACTTCGACTTCGAGGTCTGCGAAGTCTGCGCTTTGGAACTTTTCTTTTTGGCTTCAGCCTGAGTGGCAGTGATATTCAATGAGGCCACGGCACAAATGGCAGCAAACGTATAATAAAGTAATTTTCGTAATTTCATTCTTAAAATATCCCTTCTCTTTATATCATTCTCATTCTTATTGGCTGCAAAATTAGCGAAAAATCGGGGGTTCGGCAAATTGTTAACCCCTAAGCGGTTCTAAAATTTGTTAAATCGCCAAATATTATCTAAATTTGTCGTAAACAAAACTAAAAATTAAAATAACCCTAATATGGCAACAAAACCTTTTCATTATCAGGAAATGTTTCCGCTCGGCCCCGACACCACGGAGTATGAGCTCATCACAAAAGACCACGTAAAGGTGGAAAATTGGGCCGGTCACGAAATGCTCGTGGTCGATCCTGAAGCTCTCACCCTTATTGCTAATGTGGCATCCCATAATTGTTCTTTCATGCTCCGCCGCGAGCATAACGAAATGGTGGCTAAGATTCTTAACGACCCCGAAGCGTCGGAGAATGATAAATTCGTGGCTCTCACAATGCTCCGCAATGCTGAAGTGGCTGCTAAGGGAGTGCTCCCTTTCTGTCAGGATACAGGCACTTCTATTTGTGCCGCATATAAGGGACAGCAGGTTTGGACCGGTTGCGACGATGAAGAGAAAATATCTGAGGGTGTGTATAAAACCTACACCGAGAATAATCTCCGCTACTCCCAAAACGCACCTCTCACTATGTATGACGAGGTTAACACCGGGTGCAACCTTCCCGCTCAGATTGAGATACATGCCACTGAGGGTATGGAATATAATTTCCTATTCGTGGCTAAGGGTGGCGGTTCGGCTAATAAAACTTATCTCTACCAGGAAACAAAAGCCATTCTTAATAAAAAGACACTTGTGCCTTTCCTTATCGAGAAGATGAAAACTCTCGGCACAGCTGCTTGTCCTCCCTATCATATTGCATTCGTTATCGGTGGAACATCAGCTGAAGCTAACCTTGCAGCCGTAAAGAAAGCTTCCGTAAAATATTATGACAACCTTCCCACAAAGGGTAATGAATATGGCCACGCTTTCCGCGATGTTGAGCTTGAGAAGGAACTTCTTGAAGCTGCTCATAATCTTGGCTTGGGTGCGCAGTT
>CAZXGU010000072.1:0-14770 GCA_964640375.1 uncultured Sangeribacter sp.
TTCCTTATAGATTTATTTCGCTGATTCTTAATTCAATCAATAAATGTTAAAATATCTTTTGAATTGTTAAAATGATTTTTGGAATAAAAATAATTAATCCTATTGCCACTGATGCCAAGACAAAGAGGAGCACCGCACCAGCCGCTACATCTTTAGCGTCCTTGATTAGTTCGTTTCTTTCCGGTGAAACTTTATCACATACCCTCTCGATTGCAGTGTTAAAACCTTCCGCCATAAAGACTCCACCAATACAGATTATGATTGCGCACCATTCCCAATTTGAAATAGAGAAAATAAAACCGGCAATAATCACCAGAATGGCAGCAAAGAGATGAATCTTTGCGTGGGCTTCCTTTGAGAAGAGAGTTTTAATCCCCTCCCCTGCATATCGAAAAGCATTTACACGTTTTCGCCAATAGCTTTCTTTATCTTTCATAAATATTTTAAAACTCAAATGAAGCGTATGCTCCTATATGGTTAGCATCGGCCACGGGAGCCACTTGCAAGTTATGCTTACGAGCAAATGGTGTTGTGAATATATAAGCACTTGCTGCTCCTATAACAGCTCCGGCACATACGTCCCATACATGATGTTTCTTTGCAAATACTCTTCCCCATCCAACATAACAAGAGAGAGCATAAGCTGGCGCGCCTACTCCCCAGCCATACCTGCGCTGAAGAAAAGCAGCGGTTGCAAAACTTATTGAAGAATGTCCCGACGGAAAACTATGGGTATTGGAATAATCGGGACGCATCTCCTTGATGCTATATTTCAAGATAAGAGTTGTAGCTGCCGTTGCAGCGGCGGTTTCAACCCCCTGAATGAGACCTTTCCAATCTTTCTGAACAAGCACTCCAGTTAAAGCAGCCACAGGCAAAGCCACCACTATTGCATCTGTTGACTTTGCCACTCCTCTTTGACTCTTTGAGGGTGTAAACTCCTGTGCAGAGGAGCATAACGGAAGCAAAATGGCAATAAAAAAGAGAAATATATTTTTCATGCTTAAAGAAATGAAAACTCCGGAGCCGATTTCAGGGGGATTGAAAGTCGGCTCCGGAGTAAAATGAATATTCTATTTTATGGGAGATCCCATCCGAAACTCAACTGATCCACATATAGCGTAGCGCCTGTTCCTCCGGTGAAATAATCACCATATTTGGATGTTGCACACGTTATCTGAAGATATGTGGGCACTCGGGACGTATCCCTATAATCAAGTTTGATTTCAAATTCTTCATATTTATCCATCGTTCCGCTATAGAGCAATTCCCCGTAAGCAATAATCGAGGGATCATTCTTATCAAACAATTGTCGATTCTTTGGATTAGTACGAATCTGGAATGGTGCAGTCCAATCGGCCAGAGCCACGTAAATGTGGCAAGTGTCAGGTTTTCCCTTCAAGGAAGCCAATTCGGTTGACGCATAATCAATCGTTGCAGTTTTATATTGGTAATATCCTTTAAGCTTTGTAGGTCGAAGATTAAATGGCCTACCAAAATCAAGAATACCGTTAGTTCCATCAACCTTTGCAAACTTGCCTGTATAAATGGAACCTGCGGCAAGCTTACCAATACCAAACATTCCAACAAAACGAGTGTCGAGCATTGCTGCCCGTCCCTGCCCTGTGGGTGTATAATCTGTTGGCATAACATTACACTGTCCCAAAGTAGCCGTTCCGGTATTGCCGGTATCCCAATATTGCACGCCACCCTCAGCGTATGGGAACCAAATCTTGCCATCAAGCCACCAATCTTCAAAGTCGCCGTTAGGGATATCGGCAGTGCCTTGTGTAGTTACCTTTATGGCCGCACCTTTGTCGGTTCCGGCCACAGCACGAACACTATATTCCGTGAGAGGCTTCAGATGAGGAATAGAGGCAGAGAAAGTGCCTTGTGTCTGGATCACTCTTTCCTGGGGCACAGGAATCCATTCCGACGCGCCTTCCTCTCTATATTCAAACCCGCCTTGCATATCAGATGGACAGGTTCCATAAGCCCACACCACTTCCGACCAAGCATCCACGGAGGTGGTGGCAACGACAGCGTCGGTGAACACCACATAGATGGTCCAGATCTCAGTTCGTCCATGAGCCGTCACTTCAACGCGAAGAGGATAGCTAAGATCTATAGGACCGGGCTTCAGATCAGGAACCATAGTGGTGATTTCGCGAGGACCAAGTTTTACCGATTCAAGGGTTAGGTCGGTGAGGTTAGTTCCTTCGGGCATACTGACTATCACTCTATGACCGATCGGGTCAACAACAGTCTCGCCCACCTGACCGTCAACAGTGAAATAACGCTCTATATCCTGTTTGCCATATATAACCCAATAATATGTTTGATACTTGGTGAGGCCAACAATCATTGGGTTGGCAAGATCATGTGTCCCCTCTAACATGTCGAAATCCACTTGTGCACCCGGAGTTGTGGTAAACTCCGTGAATTTCACATTTTGAATATCCACAATCTCGTCGAGATAGAGAGTGACATCAAATGCCAAGGAATCTATCACTGCCGGCTTAATCTCTCCCTCCGCTGCCATGGAAGTAATTATTTGGGGAATCTTGGGATATGGAATATCATTCTCTATACATCCCGAGAGGAGCAACACCACGGCAGAGAGAAGCCCACAGATATATGTTGAGTTCAATTTATTCATGCCTTTATCAAATATGAATACCGATTCCGAAATTAATATTAAAGATATTTAAACGGAAATTTGCTCCGGAAGTGAAACGGTTTCCAATATCTTCTCCATTCTCCTTCTGCTTTTCATTCCGCAGATGATAACCGAAAACACCAAACGAGACATTGAAGCTCACATTCTCCATAATGAATACGCAAACTCCTGGGGAGAAATTAAGGGAGGCATCCATATAGGTGGTATGTGTTTCACGAGGCTCACCATTATAGGGACGACGGAAGTCAGAATTGCCCGAAGAGAAAGCGAGTTCAACTTCATTGAAGATACCAAACCGTCCGCGACGTGTAAGACCGATATATTGTGTAAACGTGAAAGCCGCAGTATAGCCTTCGTTACGATACATCACATCCTGGAGCGAAAAATTCATATCCTCATCAACATCCACATTGAAAGAATCAATGCTACCCTTCATTGAGCTATATCCGAACCTTAGACCAACAGATATATTATTCTTTATAAAATAAGAAACAGAAGGCTTGATTGAGAAAGTATGCAAATTGAGGTCGATGTCGGTCAGCAAGCCCAATAATTCAAGATCATCAGTGCTGAATTCTCCGTAAGAGGCTGTCAAGCCAAATGCCCATTTCCCTTTGGGAATAAAAAGATGATTAAATAATCCACGATTATATCTTTCCCGGGCAAAGTTACGCGTTTTCAGCAGCATTGGCACGGTATCGCCATTCACCAAAGCCACATCTTGGAAAGATATCTTGCTCTCGTCGTCAACCACCTTCTTTCCTCCTCTCAATAGCATCAGCACATCGTTTTGCAGAGAATCGGGGATAAAGATATATTTCCCGTCGGGCACACCGGCCGGCGTAGTAAGGCTGTCGGAGGGAAGTGCTTGTTCGCCTCGGACCGTCATGGCAGCAATAGCCATGACAAAAAGAAATAAAATCTTTTTCATAAGTAGAATGAAACCCCGAAGGTTATTGAAAACAGATTGATTTTAAAATTCGCCGACTTTGATTTTCGGTGAGCCACATAGATGCGGTCGGTAAGAGTCTTTGTGGCTGTATAACTGAAACCCAACACTCCGACATTCACCTCTATGGCTGAATAATTGCTAAGGAACAGACATAGCCCCGGCACTAATCCAACATCGAGTGAGAAATTTGTTTCGTAAGCACCAGTCATATCATCTCCCACACCCTTAGTAAACTTCGATTGTCCGCCTCCAAGCTGGCATTGAATTTCATTGAAGAAACCAAATCTCTTTGAACGCCCAATCGAGAAATAGTTACGGAAGAATGCTGTGGCATAATAGTTATGCGACAAGGAATAGACATAATCGGCAGCATATTCTGTATCTGCTCCCAAAACTATATCAGCTTTCTCAAGTTTGGCCAACGACCGCTGGTAGGCAAATTTGATTCCGCCTCCCATGTCGTCGCGAAACATATAACAAACACTCGGGCTGACTTTGAAAGTATAGGTGTCGCCCGAAAGATTCTCCAGAATAAAAAACTGATAGTTATTCTGATTGGATTGAGAATAAGACACTGAAAGACCGGCAATCCATTGTCCTTTGGGGACAAACACCACCGACTCCACCTCTCGTTTAAACTCCTCTACCGGAGTCTCCGCATTCATTTCTTGAATCATCTGCGGAGTTATATGCAAAGTGTCGGACACCACCGGGGTGGGTAGAGAATGGTCAAAGCTGGCGCTATCCACAATTTCTACCCCTTCGGATAATGCAGTTTGACTCTGCGCGCCAAAAGCGCACAGAGTCAACATAGCTGAAATTATAAATTTCTTTTTATTCCTCACGATTGAGCAATATTAATAGATCAATTCAAAATCATCAAGATAGAACACCGAACCGGCAGCTCCTGAGAAGTAGTCACCATATTTTGAGGCAGAAACTACAATTACAAGATATTTGGGAGCCATCGTTTTGGCACGGTCATTATATATAATTGGAATCTCCACAGCCTCCAAGCCGCCATCAGGACCAAAGTTCGCAGTAAATGTTTTTTCTCCGTAGGCCAAAACTGTTTGGTCATTGACCGAATCAAAAACTTTTAGTTTCTTAGGGTTCGTACGTATCTCGACAGGTTCTGTAGTCAATGCCACATAGATCTGTCCTTGATCAGTGCCACCGCTGAAACCGGAAGGCACATGTCCTTCATTGCCTGATTTCACTTTGACCCCTGAGCCGGGACGGTAGTTAGCCCAAACCTTAAGTTTGGCAGGGTGTGAACCATTGTATGCTCTACCTAAGGAAAGCACTCCATTAGTACCATCGGTTTCAACATAACTACCTATAAATATATTACCGGCCGCAATCGTTCCGGCAGCCGACTTTGTTTCAAGACGAGCACTGTAGGAGCCTGAATGGACCATATCTGCGGATTTTTCTGTCAACACCTTATTGGCAGTTGCAGCTCCTTCATTACCGGAACCCCAGAAGGAACGGTTTTTATCACCTTCAGCACCGGGAAGGATCACATCCTTGTCTCCTAAGAGTGTGGAAGCGCGATATGTGCTCCAATTCTCAAAAGAGGCGTTTGGAATTACATATACAGATTCAGTGGTGAATGTGAGAACCGCATCGCTTACGAAATCATCACTATATACACGATATTCGTAAGATTTACCTGGAGTAAGGCCATTTAAAGTTACCGTAAACTCAGTCTTCCCTGCACGAGTTGCAATCTGCATCGGAGTCATGGAACGAAGTCGCTTGCGAGCTGCATTGCCTGAATCTTTGGCTGAAACACGTGTCCAGTTAGATGAACCCGTTTCACGATACTCGATTCCGAAATCTTGAGCTTCCGCATCATGTAGATATGCGGTTAGAGTGGCCTGGGAACCTGTAACAGCCATGGGATTAGTTGCAGGATTGGGAGCAGGAGCTGGTTCAACTGGATAAATCACTTCTATAGCTGCATCTGTGTTGGCGATTCTCAATGAAGCATCAGCATGTTTTCTCATGCGATCCACAGCATGAATCTCTATTACATACTCCTCATCACTTTCCGGGAGAGCATCAAAGAAACTCTTCTTGAAATAGAGGGTATATTCATCAAGCATCACACCTGTTGCGGCATCCGGTTTACTCTGGTGATCGATGTGGATACCAATATTCTCAAACGCCGCTGCCTCTTCCTGAGAATTGTTGGTCAAATCATGATTTGCTAAGTTGCGGATAACAGCCGGTGCTTTATCTCCGGTAATCTCCAACTTACTCAAAGCGTTGTAGCCACACACATATACCAATTTCTCATTGAAATCACCGGGAGTTCCGACTACCTGTGAAGAAAGGTCGAATTCAACACCCTGAATGATAGGACGACCGAAAATCTCAACCTCCTCTTCAATTACGGGAATATCCTCAATCTCAATTTTAATCAAGCCGGCACCATACTCAGGAGCTGCGTTCCCTTTAAGGCGAACCTGATACTCATGCGCTCTCTGAACGTTTTCAATCTTACCCTCGCGAGATATAACCTCCCCTTCAGGAGTCTTTGCCGACAAGGTATAAGAAAGAGAGGTGTCGGTAGAGGGCATCATAAAATAACCCGTGTTATAAATCGTCGAACCGCCCTCGGCCGACTCGCTGAATGTGAGTTCGCCACGTGAATGACTCACGGTCATAGTCAAATCCGACAGACCAAGGTCGAAAGTTTCAGGAGCAAAAGATACGAGCACATTTGCAATGTTCAATTTGAGCATTACTGTGGTCTGATCCTCTATTCTGAATTCCTCAGTCTTTCCGCGATAGAATTTGGCATCGAAGGAAGCAGAGACTGAATCACCGGTCCAGCCTTCAGCCAAATAGGTATTACCCTTAGCAAGAGCGATATCTCCGGGAATGGTTTCAAGACCTGTGTATTTTCGAACCACGTCGTGGCGGTTGGAATTAACATTCTTTCGTTCGATATATACGATGGCTCGTTCCCGAAGCGACTTCATTTCATCCACTCCGATGTCGGCACGCGTAACGGTATTTCCTTTAATATCGGTAGTGAGATGCAACGCGCCCATTCCCTGTTCATTATCCCCGAAAGGAGTTTCCATCGAACAGGAGGTTGCCACAGCAGCCAATAATCCGGCAGCCGCGAAACCAAGATATTTAAATGTTTTATTCATTGCTGCAGATTATTAAAGTTTTTTAAGTATAAGTGTTTTTACAGTCTCTCCATTAGCATCAGCGACAGTGAGGATAAATTTATGTTCCCCTTCTCCAAGGCCACCTAAGAGACTCATGAATTGAGAGATATCGAATTTAGCATCCGATGCACCCTTCAGCTCCTTACCAGGTTCAAGCAGGCCAAGGTTTTCCAAAACGCCACGCATCTCACCGGGATTAATCATATCAAGTTCGGAAGCGAGTCCCATGCCTGCAAGTTCATCGGCATCAAGAAGCTCTGAATCAATGGTACAGATAAATTTTGTAAAACCACCTTCTGCCGTGCTGGTAATATTGAGGACACAATCCATATCATCCTCAATCAAGTTCACGCCATCCAAATTAATCGGAGCTTGCGCAACAATAGTGGGAGGAGTGTTTTCATCACCCGGAGGAGTCACAGGAGGCTCTTCGTTTCCACCCTCCTGGGGGCGCTCGGCATCTCCGAGATCTACATCTTCCCCGACTACCACATTATATTCAAGATCAACAGTAGTAACGGAAGCGTCCACATTCACATTAGCGTCGGCTGAACCAGTATGGCCACCATCTTGAGAATGAAGCTTGAATTTAATCTTGTAGTGGTGTCCTTTCTTCACCTCCTCAAAAGATTTATTTTCAACCGTAGGTTCGCCTTCTACCACACCGTTGAAGCTTGCCACCAACGACACGCCATCGGTATGTTTGAAGTGACCTGCAACGCCTTCTTTATCTTTAGTGAATTGAAGGCCGGCATTATCACCTACTTTCACCTCTACGTAAGACTCTGGCGACATACTTGCAGAAAGAGTGGGATCAAACTCCACAGTGACCTTTACATTCTGCAGACGGCAAACGATAGGATTGACATCAGTAGTGATTGAATCGCGCATGATATAGAAAGCATCCGATTCGCCTACATAGTAAGGCGATTCCCAATCGGCCTCCACGTCAGTACCCTTTGTTGCTGTCACCTTGTACCGACCCACGGGGAGAGTCACGACATCAGGCATAGCCGAATAAGTGTAATATTTCTCCGGAGCAGCTCCGTCGTTCTTAAAGAAAAGAATCTTGAAATCGTCAAGTTCACTTCCGGCACGTGTAGAAGGAGCATTATATACAGTTTCTGTATTATCGCGGATATCAAGGAGGATAGAGTTCTTGCTAAACTCTCCGCTTCCCTCCTGATCTTTCATCACGAATCCCATTTCCTCGCAACTTCCGAGGAACATGAGGGCTGCGATGCAGCCGGCGGTATATATAGTTTTCATCAGTTATCGTCGATGGTTAGATTATTATTTGCGTTTCTTTGGAACCGCTGTTTTCACAACACGTTTTCTTGCATTGGCCCCATTCGTAGAGGAATAGTTAAGTTTTACATTATCCACTGTGAGTTTGGAACCGAGGGCAACCGCCTTATAGTCGTTTGCACCCTTTTTGGGATTGGTGAAATTAGTCCATGTAAATCCTTCATCAAGATCAGAACCTTGAGGAATCTTAACGGCCGGAGTTCTTATTGTTGATTTAGTTGAAAGGAAGCCTAATTTAATCCAAGCAGCTTTCTTACCAAAAGGATAGCCCGAGATAGGTACAGTAACATTTTTATTCGTCCCTTCAGTTAAAGCCAACCGACCGGTTGCAATCGTATTACCTTGTGCATCAATCACATTTACATACGCTTCTCCCTCTTCGTTATTGTAAGGTTCATAAGAGTAAGAGAAAGAAAGGCTTTCAGGACGGCAAGCCCACGCTATACCATCTATTCTATGCTCAGTGCCATCAAAGGAGTAGCTACCCAAGAATATTTCTCCAGCTGCTTTTTCCAATTCACTATCGGAAGGAGTATTAGTACAATAATAAATCCCCTGAGTGTAATCCAGTGGTGTTCCGTTATGACTATAACCAACAGACTGAAGTACAACCTGCCCACTATCAGAGTAAGTGGATGGAACAGTAAACCATGTGTTAATTGTCTTCGACCCAGTCCAACAGGTTTTCTCATTCACATTTGCCCACACATTCGGAGTTGACCGTACAATCGAGGACTTGATAGTATATTGAGTTAAAGCAATTCTATAATTTCCTCCTACAGGTACATTGCTCATATTAATTGTTTGGGAAGAATCTCCAAAATCCCCATTTTCAATATCAGCAGGTGTCTCTGTCTTGAATCCCGGAATTGCTGTCTTTGGATTATCAATAAAGGAGAGATAACTTTCAAAGCCGGAATAATCCTTTGTTGCCTCAAGTCCGCTAAGCTCGAAAATACCTTCAGCAGCATTATAAATTTTAAGGGCGCGCTCGCTACCTCCAACAGAAACTTTGAAGTTCTTTGTAATTACGCCCAGTTTTGAGGCATCAGCCGGCACAACTTTCAGAAGGACTTTATTAGCAAAAGCATCAACCTGCACGCTATATTCCGGGAAGATTACACCCTCATCTCGTATCTCAGCCTTGGGCGTTCTGTCGTTGCCATAGAAGGCTCTTAACTTTATATCATAATGCTCTACAGCCGGAATTGAAATGCGGTAAGTGTAAACATACTCGCCTTCGGCACGGGTGCGAACGGCAGTCGGAGAATTCAAAATTTCTGCCTTAACCCATGATTCACTATCATTGGCAACCTCAAAACGAATATTTTCCTTTATGTCGGGTTGATTAGTAGTGACCTTCACCGTCATCTCTTCTCCCATATATTCAGGATGTTCGGCAACTTCGAGTTTAACCTGCACATTCTTAATTGTGACTGTAAATTCTACAGGGTTTTCACAAACGATTGTGCGTGCATCCTCCACATCGATTCTTACTTTATAAGTACCTTCGGGAAGTTTCGTAAGGAAGTCTTTGAATTTAATCACGCCTGCTTTATCAGGGTTGCGGAAGAATCCTTGCGCATCAATTCCTGTAGATGCCAACTGACCCTGCAAGAGCTGGTCGGCGCCAACCAATTGCACACTGTTTCCAAAAATTAGAGGGGTGGCAGTGGAGATATTCAAATTCACCTTACGCATTCCACCGTAGGCAAGGACATCCACACGGGGATTGCCCTGAGGTTCGAATCCTTCAAACTCGCTATACGTCATGTCGGTCGGGAAATCGTAAGCTTTCACCACAGGAGCGGGAGCTGTAAAGAGATCATCTCCAAGGGAGATATCCACAAATTCAGATTCCACTTCCTCTGTGATTTGGATATCAAGATGCAGATTATCCGAACCATTCTGGTCGTTAAGACCAATTGTCACGATATAATGATGCTGAGCCTGCGCAACAAAATTATAAGGAGCCACCTCCACTTTCTGACCCTGATCGTTGGTCAGTGTTATGCGGAGCTCAAGGCGCTCAGGCTTCATATATGCCGGGCGATCCTCATCCTGGGCATATATCACCCAGTCGGCGCTCGACTCTGCTTTCAGAGCAGAGCTATAAGCGGAATACCGATTTTTGAAATCTTCTGAATATCTCACACTCACCATAGAATTAGAGAGCGCAGCAAGCAATTGAACATGGCTTTCTGCCCCGGCCTCTACCGTTACATCTTTAGAAGCAGAGAAATAGGGAAGTTCGAATCCCTCCTTCTCTATATCTCCGTATGAGGCCGATAAAGTGTAAGTTCCGATTGGGAAACTTGTTTCGCGATTGAACGCATCAACATTCATCCACGTCTTTGAGAAAGAGCCGTCTTGCTTCTCAAAGGTGATTCCAAACTGCGAAGGTTCGGGAACCACGCTTACCTTAGTGTCATCTGCACGGGTATTCATTATTACCCGAGAATCTGACGAAAGATTGAGAACCACCTTGCCGTCGGGACCGTCGGTGCGGAAACCATCATCCGAAGAGCAGGAAACCATTCCCATCACTGCTCCGACAAACAAAAGTCCTGTAGAAAATCTTTTCATATTATTTTCAAGTTAGCTGTGTTGTAGTTGTGTTATATACATTACACGCATCAGGATTCCTCTCTTGCAGCAAGTTAAGCCTCACTGCCAAGAGCGAATCATAATCTTACATAATGATTATGGAATTAAACTTTTATTACATGTTTACGATTATTGCTTTAAACCGTATTTGAAAACCGGCGTCTTACTACTCAGTGATGCGCTCTTTTCGGCAAACGAATAGAAGAGGTGCTTGTTTTCGCATACAAAATTACATCTTTTCTTTTTATTCACCAATTTTAAAGCAAATTTGCGCATTAAAACGCCAATTTAACCAATTATTTGTTTTATTTGTTATAATTTCAAACTCATCTTCCTCTGAAACGTAAAATTGAGGGATTTGTTTAAAAAAGTTAAATTAATAATCAATTTACTTTATATTTAGTCAAAGAAATTAATTAAAATTAACTATAATGAAAAAAATCAAGTCAATTATTGTAGCGCTTTTTGTCGTAATGGCAGGCGTGAATGTGGCAAACGCTCAGTCTCTTTCCGACATTGTGGGTAAAATCACCAATGCAACAAGCGGAAATCAGCAAAATTCCTCTAACGAGGATAACAACAATTCCGGTTTAGGCGGCACTTTAGGAAATCTTCTTGAAGGAGTGTTCTCAAGCTCTAATATTTCTGTGGCCGACCTTACAGGCACATGGAAATCTTCCGGACCGGCCGTCTCTTTCCAAGGAGATAACTTCCTGAAGAAAGCAGGCGGCGTGGCCGCAGCTGCCACTATCGAGTCTAAACTCAATCCCTATTTCAAACAATATGGGCTTAATGGGGCTGTCCTTACGGTCGATAACTCCGGCAATTTCACTCTCACCGTAAAGAAAGTGAAACTTCAAGGCACAATCACTGAAACAAGCGAAAAGGGAATCTTCAATTTCAATTTCAAAGCCTTCGGCAAGGTCGGTCTTGGCTCTGTGAAAACTTATGTGCAGAAGAGCTACAACTCTATGGACGTGATGTTTGATGCCACAAAGATGATGACTCTCATGACCACAATCGGCAAGGTTACAAATCTTAAGACTATCACAACCCTTACCTCCATCCTAAATTCTTATGATGGGCTGTGTGTTGGTTTCAAAATGAGCAAATAATAAAATAAAAGGCTGTTATAATGGCCCGTCTGGGTCGTTGGTTTAAAATTCGGACTCGGTCACATACTAAAGTATGCTCCCTCCTCCTCATTTTAAACCGCCTACCATCCGAACCATTCTAACAACCTTTTGCCATCCGGATAAAAAAAGAGAAGATAACAACGGTTTTCTTCTCTTTTTATTTTATACACCTACCGAAGCTAATCGAGCAAGATATTTGCCCAGGATATCGAACTCCAAGTTCACTTTTGTTCCTTTCTCTATTTGACAAAAATTGGTGTGGTCGTGAGTATAAGGGATAATAGCCACCTTGAATGTATCATCGGTTGGTTCCACCACAGTAAGGCTCACACCATTAACCGTCACAGAGCCTTTGTCAACCGTGATATATCCACGTTTTGCCATTTCGGGAGAAACATCATAACGGAAAGTGTAATACCAGCTTCCGTCGCTTTCCTTAACATCCTCGCATACTGCTGTGGTGTCGACATGTCCTTGCACAATATGACCGTCAAGTCGCCCGTCAATCTTCATGCTTCTTTCAAGATTCACTAAATCGCCCGGTTTGAGCGAGCCAAGATTGGAGCGGTCGAGAGTCTCCTTAATTGCTGTCACAGTGTAAGTGCCGTCGCCAGGGAGCGAAACCACCGTCAGGCACACACCATTATGCGACACACTCTGGTCTATTTTAAGCTCATCGGTAAATGAGCAACGCATCGTGATATGAAGATTCCCTTTATCTTCTCGGAGCGCAACCACTTCAGCTGCCTCTTCTACTATTCCTGAAAACATAAGCAATTTTCTTTGTTGATTATATTGCAAAGTTAATAATAATTTGCTAAATTTACGGCAAATAAGACCTCCCCTTTATAATTTAGCAACAGAGGGAGGGAATTATAACCCGAAATTTCAGTTTACTTTGCATATCTCCCGTTCTGACATGGCAATTCCTCTGCCTCCCACAGCCGAAGGCAAGCAACAAAACCTTGAGCCCCGAGGGGGTCAAGTCACCATCATTGGTGCCAACGGAGCCGGAAAATCGCGTTTCATGGATGAAATGATTTCGCTTTGCGGAAACCGTGCATACGCCCTCTCCGCTCTTTCATCTTCCTTCCCGGAACGCGAGGAATCCACGCTCCCGGGGTCGGTTGATATGTTATATCGGGAAGCAATCCAAAAGCAGCGGTATATGCGTGGCGATGCCGTGAGCCAGCTCGACAAGCTTTCGTATATGCTTTTTGCCGACGAACTTGAGAGCCTTCTCGATTTCAAAGAATCGTTTGGGAAGGAAAAGGGGAAATTGAAGCCGGCTTTCACAAAGCTCGATAAAATTAAAAATCTATGGAAGAAGGTTTTTCCTGGTAGCCGTATCACGCGCGACAAGGGAACATTAATGTTTGCGACAACAGCGGGCGACGACCTCATACCTCTCAACCGACTGAGCCAGGGTGAAAAAACAGCTTTATATTACGCCTCTGCTGTGCTTTATGCAATGAGCGGAGCAGTTATCTTCATAGATTCCCCCTCTCTTTTCCTACATCCGGCCATAACGGGAAGTTTCTGGAATGCCGTGGAGCGTCTTCGTCCAGACTGCACGTTCGTCTATAACTCGGTAGATATAGATTTCGTGAGGTCGCGCACGTCGAACACCTGCATTTGGGTGAAAAGCTATGATTCCTCCTCCAAGGCATGGGATTATCAGGTCTTGCCCGACACTCCCCTATCGGAAGAAATTCTCATAGAACTCGGAGGGAGCCGCCGCCCTGTATTATTTATCGAGGGGGATTCGAGTCACAGCATAGATGCAAAACTCTACTCCCTTGTCTTTTCCGATTGGACTGTCCGTCCATTAGGCTCATGCAATAAGGTGATTGAGACAACCCGCACTTTCAACGACCTCAAGTATATGCACCATCTTCGATCGCGCGGAATCGTTGACCGCGACCGACGCACAGATGCCGAAGTGGGCTACCTTCGCAAAAAGGAGATATTGGTGCCTGAAGTGGCGGAGGTGGAAAATATATTTCTTTTGGAAACCGTGATAAAGACAATGGCCAAGCGACGCGGAAAGCAACCGGGAAAAGTATTTAATAAGGTCAAGGGAGAGGTGGTGAAAATGTTTCGCCGCCAGGCCGACCAGCAGGCTCTCCAACATGTTCGGCATCGCGTCAAGAGGGAGGTGGAATGTAAGATCGATGCGCGTTTCACCTGCATCACCGCTCTGGAAACCCATCTTAAAACCCTCGTGTTCAAGCTCCAACCTCGAAAACATTATAACGAGTTGCGCCAACGCTTTGCTCGGATGATTGCAGAGGAAGATTATGCAGGAATACTTCAGGTTTTCAATCATAAGCCAATGCTTCCGGATTCAGGTGTGCACCAATTGCTTGGTTTCCGGTCGAAGGAGGAATATATTTCAGGGGTTTTGAGGGTGCTTGAAGAGAATGGACCCGATGCCAAAACAATCAGGGAGGCAGTGAGGCATTGTTTCCTTATTGATAATCAAACTTTATAAAGCATTTTGCAGTTTATTAAGTAAGAAGTGATAGTGAATAGTGAATAAGTGAGGAGGGGATTGTGAATTGTGAATTGTAAATTGTGAATTAATAATAACTATAATATATGGAAAAACAGTTAGGCATACTCCGCGACGATCCATGGCTTGAGCCATTTGCCGCCGCCATCGAGGGACGCCATCAGGATGTGATAAGAAAGAAAGAGGAGCTCACCGCCAACACTCGCGGTTCGCTCAAACGTTTTGCCAACGCATATAACTATTTCGGTCTTCATAAGGAGAAGGATGGCTGGGTGTTCCGTGAATTTGCACCCAACGCTACAGCTATTCACCTGATGGGCACATTCAACGATTGGAATAATAATGATCCGGCCTATGCGCTCAAACGTCTTGACGACGGCA
>CAZXGU010000073.1:0-14626 GCA_964640375.1 uncultured Sangeribacter sp.
GTCCGACCTGTCCATATTCAGGTTGATTTTCCGGATTATTAATCTTATACCAATCCACTATATCCTCCAAAGTTGAGACGACTTTATCCGTGAGTAGACGCCGCGCTGTGGAAAGATCGGTTGAAAGTTGCGGGGCAATCTCATCAGGATCTGAATTTTCATCGGAATAGGGTACATTCCCAAACTCATTGATCAGATAGAAATACATCGCGCTGCGTAATATTTTTGCCTGTCTGATATATTCTTCATTCTTGAGCATGGCTTTCTCCTGCTCGTTTTTATCTTTGATAAATTCCAAATTATAATCCTTTCGGATAAACTCGTTGCAGAGATTTGCGATACTCATCATTTTCAGATATGCACCGAAGACTTTCCAATTGTTATCTTTTACAATTCCATAGTTTAATAGTTCGAACTCATCGGGGTCCCAAAGCCATTTGGCTTCGTCAGTAGGTAATTCTTCGAGGTAAAAGAGAGTTCTGAGAAAGGGGGATCCGTCTCCTTTGTCACCCATTGGTAATGCGGAAGCACCATAGAAATTCGTAGTGGTGAGGTTAAGATAAAGCTGCTCCAAAGAATCCCTCATTGCTTCAGCCGGAGACTCAGGGATAACGATTCCACCGGGTTTATTCCCCTCGGAATTATCAACGTCGTTGACCTCTATATAGTCAATATAATCGGCAGGGTATTGCTTTATTACTTTCCCGTTGCGGAAAATTTGGATCACTTTCTCTGATTGAGTCTGAGCAATCCCCAAAATAGCGATCAGTAGAAGCGTGGAGAGTAGTGAGATTCTTATATAGGAAGATTTTTTCATCATGATACTATTTTAATAGAGAATGAATTTTAATAGAGAATGAATTTGATTGTGAGAGAACGGTTCTCGAGAGTTGCGGATGCAATGTAAATACCCGGGGGAAGGCTGCCGAGGCTTATTGGAGAGAGGTTGGAAATCATAGAGGAGATAACTTCTCGTCCCTCGGCTGAAAAGACCGTTACGCTAATTTCCGTATCATCGTTAAAATCAGCTTTAAGCATCCTGTCCCCCTTAGAAAAGATTATCATGGGATCCTGAGCAGCGCTTTCCTCAATATTCGAGGGAATAGATTTCTCATTCCTGAATTCTATGTGGTGAGCGTCGGCATAGTAAATTACAATATCATCTTTATCATCCTTTCCCGGCGCTGACACAGTAAAAGAATCATGATTAAACGTAATTCTTTTATAGTCGGAAAGATTGAGTTTAATGGAATCCTCTCCGTTTCCGGAGAAAACAATGTGGGAAATATTTTCTTCAGCCTGTAAATTAAATGTAGTCCACGACACACATGAAATTAGGGCGGCAGTAGCAAATAAGAAATGAAATTTCATGTTGTTAGAGTTGTTGTTTTACACTGTTGCAAAGTTAAATAAAATAAGCAATTATTGAAAATGAACCGTTAATAAAAATTTGGTGTTTAGCGCAATTTATAGTATCTTCGCATTATGAAGCAGAGCGAGAGAATAAAATACCTGTGGGAATACAAAGTTTTGAGAAGCTCAGGGAGAATGGCTATCTATATGTGGATAAAACAGCTATTCTTTATGAGCTCATCGAAAATGCAGGTTACTATTTTCTTTCGCGTCCACGGCGTTTCGGGAAAAGTTTGCTGCTTTCCACACTGGAAACTTATTATAAAGGGAAACGCGAACTGTTTAAGGACCTTGCGCTCGACTCTCTGGCCCAAGATTGGACTCCTCATCCCGTGCTTCATCTCGACCTCAATTACGGAGAGTATAAACAACCCGACGACCTTACCGAAATACTCTCCAACCACCTTGATGAATGGGAACAGACCTATGGTGTGCCAATTTCTACTATTAAGGGTGGCTCTCCAAGTGTGAGATTCAATCGTGTGATTCGACAGGCTTACGAAAAAACCGGAAGTAAAGTGGTGATCCTTGTGGATGAATACGATAAGCCACTTCTTAATTCCATCCATCACGAGGCACTTGCCGACAATTATCGTTCCCAGCTTAAAGCATTCTATTCTAACCTGAAAACTATGGATGCTTATATAGAATTCGGAATGTTGACAGGTGTGGCTCGTTTCTCTAAGGTTTCTATTTTTTCCGACCTTAACAATCTTAACGACATATCATTTGATAATAGGTTTGCCACAATTTGTGGGATAACTTCCGAGGAGCTCCATCATTATTTTAAAACAGGGATTGGGAATTTGGCGGCAAACCTAAACATTCCCATCGAAAAAACCTGGGAAGAATTAAAACGTCATTATGACGGTTATCACTTCTGCGCTAAGTCGCCCGATATATATAATCCCTTCAGTTTGGTAAATGTCTTTTCCAAAGGAGATTTAGGTTATTATTGGTTTGATAATGCTACCCCTTCATATTTGGTTAAGCTTATAGAACATAAAGATTTTCTCTTTCGTGAGCTGGCTCCTATTCCAATCAGTAAGAGAAGTCTGGAATCAGCAGGATTGCTGGATAAAGATCCGATCCCTGCTTTCTATCAGTCGGGATATCTTACCATCAAGGACTATGACCAGGAATTTCAAACATATACTCTTGATTATCCCAATGAAGAAGTGAAATTTGGGTTCATCGACTATCTTATGAAATCCTATATTCCCAAATCCGAAAGTATTCGAGGATTTTCGATAGTGGATTTTGTCAAGGAAGTAAGAGAGGGAAAACCGGAATTATTCATGAAACGCATGGAAAGCCTTATTGCCTCGATTCCTTACAATGAAAAAGGATCGGCGGAAGATCATTTCCAAAATGCGGTTTATCTGCTCTTCACGTTATTGGGCCATTATTCTCGAATGGAAGACCGTACATCCGACGGCCGCATTGACCTTCAAGTGGAAACGTCGAGATATGTTTATATCTTTGAATTTAAGATTGATTCATCCTCACAAAAGGCAATGGAGCAGATTCATGAGAAAAAATATTGGCTCCGCGAAGCAATGGGTGGAAAGGAAATAATACTTATCGGTGTAAGCTTCGATACCCACACACGACGTCTGACCGAACCGGTTATCGAACGTATTAATCAATTTCAATAATAAAGAAATTGATTTTTCGTTTAGATAATAATGGATAAGAAATTAAAGAAACTGGTGTTTGCCACCAACAATCAGCATAAACTTGAGGAGGCCCGCGAAATCACTGCCGGCAAGTTCGAGCTCCTGTCGCTAACAGACATTAATTGCCATGATGATATTCCCGAAACGGCGCCCACCCTTGAAGGGAATGCACTGATGAAAGCCCGCTGGATTCACGACCGTTACGGCCTCGACTGCTTTGCCGACGACACCGGCCTCATGGTAGATGCCCTCGACGGTGCCCCGGGAGTATATTCAGCCCGTTATGCCGGCCCCGGACATGATTCGGAGGCAAATATGAGGAAACTTCTCGAAAACATGAATGGTGTTAGCTGCCGTAAAGCTCATTTTTCCACTGCCGTTGCCCTTATCCTTAACGGCAAGGAACATCTCTTCGAGGGGAGAGTTGACGGAACCATAGCTGAAACGCCTGCCGGCAAAAACGGATTCGGCTACGACCCCATATTTATTGCCGACGAGACAGGACGACGTTTCGCTCAAATGACCTCAGAGGAGAAAAATGCAATTTCACACCGCGGCAGAGCTATGAGAAAACTCGCCGACTTTCTTTTAAATATTGGATAGGATTAAATGAAAAATAAGTTTTTATTAATATTGGGGATTATAGTCTGTTCCTTCTTGCCGGCCTTTGCCGACCAATGGAGGTTGCAACCCACATTTTCCAACTTCCTCCAAAGGATAATTGACACCCCAAAATATACATATATTCTTAGTGGAAACCAGCCCTACCTCCCTACAGTTAGGGACTATGGCACTCCCACTAATTCCTTGTACCGTTACGACAAAACAGAAAAAGAAACCGACTGGCTGAATATTCAAAACAAACTCTCCAATCCGGTCATCACTGCTGCAGAATATAATTTCGAGAAAGCATATCTGATGGTGTGCTATGAGGATGGCAATATCGACCTTTTCTATGACAACGGAAAGGTGGTCAACATTCCCGGTTTAAAGGTGGCTGATTCTGCATTGTCGAAGAGAGTGAATACAATAACATTCGTTCCCGGCTCCAACGAGGCGTGGCTTGCCACTCGCTTCGGATATGTCACCGTCAACGATGAGAAAGGGGAGATCGGAACATCACGCATCCTTGACAAAGATATTACCGCCGTCACAGCTTTCGACGGCAAGATATTCCTCGGCGCCTCCGATGGCCTCTTCATGCTTGAACCTCGTGGTGCTTCCGACCTCGAAAAGATTCAAGGATTCGGAAAAGTGAACAGATTCATTCGCTCCGGGAATAAACTCTATGTTTATAGCGGTTCCGAAGGGGCTTCGAGGGTGGAGGTGTTTCACAACAGTCAGACTCCTCCCGATAATGTTATAGCAATATATCTCACGGGAGTCGAGCCCGTTAAAGAGGGTATAATGATGAGTGGAAAGGAGAAAGTGTGGAAGAGAACCAACGATGGAAAAACTGTTTCATTCACCCTTCCCAAAGAGGCTCGATCGCATAAAACCTTCAGTTACGATGCCTCCAAATTTTGGGTCGATTTGGGTCTCGACGGACTGAAGCAAATTCAGACTAAAGACAACGGCACAACATGGGACCCCACAGGAGAAACTATCCTTCCCAATGCCGCTAATAGCTATAAGTCGTCAAATATGGAATATAGTGACAAATATGGAATGTTGGTGCGCAATCATGGTTTTGATTATAATTTCTCAAGTATTGGAAAGCATACCCCCGACTTGATAAGTGGTTTGAAGGGAGGGAAATGGACTCCCTATTCTGTCATAGCCAAGGCGCCCGAAAAGTTCGATGTGTTCGGCGTGTATGAACCCACCGGGCTTGCAATCGACCCCTTGGATAAAGATATGGCTTACAGCGGCTCTGTGCTAAGCGGTCTTTTCCGCCTTAACCTCGCCGACCCGGCAAAGTCGTTTAGAATAGGATTAGTTACCGACCCTGCCGTCGGGAAGCCGGAATATATCGGTGAGACTCAGCCCCCATCCAACAGCAATATCAAGAATTACACACCCTTCTGTACCCCGGGTTTTGACAATAAGGGTTATCTATGGGTGCCGTTCTTTAATATTGATGCCGACAAGCAGGAGATATGGTATTGGAGCCCCGACGACCGGAAAGCAACCACGTCGGCATCTACCTATAAACCATTGAAGAGATGGGATAATATCCCAAATCTTCCTGGTGCTAACGCTTGCGCATTCCTTCCCCTACGAAATAAAGGGAATGAAAACATGCTCCTTATCTCCGTGATTTCCAATGTCACTCTAATGATTATTGATCATAAGGGAACAATCGAAAATCAAAAGGATGATAATTATTATACCTTTACGAAGAATATCTACGATCAGGATGGAAACATTTTTGATTGTAACCTCTTCATCACATTCTACGAAGACCCTGCCACAGGCAATGTATGGGTCGGAACAGATCAAGGAGTGTTCTATTTCAATCCTGCCACAATGGATAAGACCGGCGATTCACGCGTTACGCGTATCAAGGTGCCTCGCAACGATGGCACTAATCTTGCCGATTATCTCCTCAACGGAGCTTGGATAAACAAAATCACTGTGGATGGTCAGGGGCGCAAATGGTTTGCCACTAATGGTGGAGGTCTCACTTGCACTTCCGCCTCCGGAACACAGGTTTTGAAAACCTACACCTCCGACAATTCCGATTTGCCGAGCAACACCGTGTATGGTCTTTGCTATAACCCGGAAAACAATTCCATGATGATCTCCACAGATGCCGGGCTCGCCGAGCTTCTCCTATCGGAAGCATCCGTGGATAGCGACGATGAGGGGGGAGCTGTGGTTTATCCCAACCCTGTGCGTCCCGACTATTTCGGATATGTGAATATAGAGGGGCTCGAAGAGGGCTCGTTGGTGAAAATCACCGACAGCGCCGGAAATTTGGTGAAGGAGCTTGGTTTTGCCGATGATGGAACCATTCGCTGGGATGTGACTAATCTAAATAATAAAAGAGTGAGAAGTGGAGTCTATTATGTGCTTGCTTCCGGCGGTCTGGAAAGCTCCGGGTTCTCTGCTGCTGCCAAAATACTTGTTGTGAACTGATGAAAAGATCAATATTATATCTATTACCTTTGCTTTTCTCCCCGGCGCTTTCAGCTATGGAGCTGAACCTTACGCCAGGGCATCTTGTCGATATGATGAATAAGGTGGAGCGCTCTTCCGACCCACAATTAACCTTGCGAGGGAGTGTAACGGCTGCCGATCTAACCTTGCTGCGTGGTTTGCCTGCCACGGTGAAAAGCCTTGATATGTCCGAGTTGGTGATTAAGGGGTGCAGCCTAAACGATGCCGATTGGTTCGGCACAAAAGATTTCAAGGATGGTGAAATTCCGGCTTATATGCTTCTCGCAACAAACGTTACCGACGTGAAGCTGCCCAGCGATACTAAAATAATAGGGAAAGGTGCTTTCAGTTCCACGCCTCTTTCAGAGATAACGGCCGGGAGATTGGAGAAAATAGGGGAGGGTGCATTTTATAACTGTGCCCAATTAAAGAAAGCGGATTTTTCAGGCTCCTCTTTCTCCGAGATTCCTTCAAGGGTGTTCTCGGGTTGCCGACAGTTAAGCGAGGTTATGCTCCCTGCGAATGTGACCTACGTCGGAGACCATGCTTTTGAAAACTCCGGAGTGGAGAAGGTGGTTCTCCCTTTGGTACATGAGATCGGAGCCTACGCATTTGCCGGCGCCTCCTCTCTTTCGGAAATAAGCTATTCAAATAATTGCATGATGGGTGAGGGCGCTTTTTATGGAACATCGAGCCTTGAATCTGTCATTGGAAACGCAGTGAATGCTCCGGCGCTCTTTTCCGCTTCCGGAAAAGGTGAGGAGACACTTATTGTCACTTCCCCTGAGATCGGGGAGGGAGCTTTTTCTCATTCCCCAGCTCCTCTCATGGCTTTAGGGAAAGATGTGGTGAAGATTGGTCCTTATGCTTTCCATCAGATGCATAATCTCAAAGAGGTGGTAGTGGCAGGTTGCGATAATGTGCCGGAAGCCGATGAAAATTCTTTTGCCGGAACTGATGTCGGAAATATCCGCCTCTATGTTAAAAAGGGAGAGGTGGAGCGCTGGAAAAGTGCCCCGGTGTGGTGTGATTTTGTAATCACTGATGAGGAATCGGGGGTTGCGGATGTTATGGGCGAAGGGTCGGATGTAAAGATTTCGCGCCTTGGAGAAATGATATCCATTGTTTCGGGTAGGAGCCTTGGAGAAGTGACTCTCTATTCGGCCGATGGAAAACTGATAAATTCTATCATCACCGATGAGGTTGCATTAGAACTTCCTTTCCCCGCTGAATTGGAGATGGTGATTGTCAGGACTGCTGGAGAGAACGGAATAAAAGTGGCTAAACTGATGAAATAAAGATATAGCGATATAATGGGAAAGAACAAGCTCAAGAAATTTGCCGACATGAAGGGATTCTCCTGCGCCTTGGAGTATCCACGTGAAGAACTCCTCAAGAATGGTTTTCCTCACCATGGGAGATGGAACCAGGATTTTTTTGCCTCAGCTCTTCCGATAGTGGTAGAATTGGGATGCGGAAAAGGGGAATATACCGTAGGATTGGCTAAAAGCGACCCGGCGCGTAATTATATCGGTGTCGATATAAAGGGTGCCCGGATGTGGAGTGGAGCCAAGGAGGTGGAGGAGAATAAGATTCCAAATGCCGGATTCCTTCGCACTGAGATTGAGAATATCTGTTCTTTCTTTGATGCAGGAGAAGTGGAGGAGTTGTGGATCACGTTTCCTGACCCTCAGATGCAGAAAGTCCGCAAAAGATTAACCTCCACACGTTTCCTGAATCTTTACCGGAATATATTGAAGCCCGACGGCATAGTGAATCTGAAGACAGATTCGCCGTTCCTTTATGAATACACTCGTCGGCTTGTTGAGCTTAATGGATTTGAAGTGTTGATGAATACCGATGACCTCTATGGCTCCGGCAATGCCGATCCCGTCTCCTCTATCAAGACTTATTATGAGCAGCAATGGCTGTCGAGGGGAAAGAAGATAAAGTTATTGTCGTTCCGCCTTCCGTCTCAGGGAGAGTTGAAGGAGCCACAAGCCGATGATATTCCCAAAGACGATTACCGCTCCACTAAGGGCCGACCTGCCAATCAGTAAAGATAAATAAGAAGCAAACTCCTTGGGAGTTTGCTTCTTTTTTATCTGACTTTACCGGTTATTTTTTTGTGACTTCCACCTTTTCAGTGGCTGGAAGCTCTGCATTTCGTTTATCCACGGCTTCAACCACATTGCGTGCCAACTCGCCGAAAGCACAAGCCTCAGCATTAGCTGTGGCAGGATCGGTCTCCAATTGAACGGCCACTGGCGCTCCGTTATCTGCATGTTCGCGGATATCCATCACTAAAGGGATCTGAGCAAGGAGTTTTACCCCCGTCTTCTTAGCCAACTCCGCGCCTCCCTCTTTGCCGAAGATATAATAACGTTCATCGGGGTGTGGTTCGGGCGAGAACCATGCCATATTCTCCACCAATCCCAATATTGGCACATTAACGCCTTTATTGGTGAACATTGCAATCCCTTTTCTGGCATCAGCAAGCGCAACCTCCTGGGGGGTGGTGACAACGACGATACCGGTGATTGGAAGAGTTTGAACGAGGGTGAGATGAATGTCGCTTGTGCCGGGAGGCATGTCGATAAGGAAATAATCGAGGTCGCCCCACCATGCGTCGGTGATGAGCTGCTTGAGAGCGTTGCTGGCCATGCCGCCGCGCCAAAGCACTGCCTTCTCTTTATCTACAAGGAAGCCGATGGAGAGCATCTTGACTCCGTAGCGCTCAATAGGCTCGATATAGTCGCGGCCCTCCTTATTTATCATATAGATTGTTTCATCTTCCACCCCAAACATCTTGGGCATGGAAGGACCGAAGATGTCGGCATCAAGCAATCCCACCTTATATCCCATCGCTGCCAAAGCCACTGCAAGATTGGCTGAAACTGTGGATTTCCCCACACCCCCCTTGCCGGAGCTTATCCCTATGATATTCTTCACGCCGGGAAGCACTTCGGGCTTGGGCTCCACTGCCTTCCGGAATTTTGGAGTGATGTTCCCTTTAATTTCCACCTCTGGAGAGATATAGGTATTGATGGCTGTTTCTGCTGAACGGACCACTGAACGGATGAAAGGATCTGTCGGTTTGTCAAAGATTAGCGAGAAAGATACCTTGTTGCCGTCGATGCGGATATCATCTTCCACCATCTCATTTTCAATGAGATTCTTGCCGTTGCCAGGATAGCGCACATTCTTGAGCGCCTCTAATATTAGGTTGGGATATAGTGTCATTATTTTGTGAGTTTATGGCGTTGCCAGGTGAAGTTTTTGAATCTCGAACTTCTGTGGACAGCGCGGAAATATAGATTATTCAAAGGTTTGATAAGCCAGAAGAGCGGAACTTGCCATGAGAGGCGCGAAGCGCCGAGAGTTTCGGCCGCTTTGCGGTAGATTGAACTCTCAATAATAGCGAACACTAACCAGAAGATTAGAACCGCTATGGCCGGGATAAGATTGGGAATGGCAATCACTGCTGCTGCCAACCCCGAAAGGAGCACAACCCATTGTGAAGTGGAAGCCAGCCCTGCTCTCACGAAAGGTCCGAGAGGAAGCCAGCGGGCAGTGAAATCATATTGACTGCGGCGCAGATTGAAAATTCGCTTTGCCGCATCTCCCCAACGGGTTGTGAGGATAGAGTCGGGAGATATGACTACGGCTGTGTTGTCGGCTGTGGCTATTTCATTCACAAAGAGATCATCTTCGCCCGAATGAAGGTGCATAGTCTTAGAATATCCTTTGCAGCGGAAGAAGGTGGAGCGCAGGAATGCCAAGTTAAATCCGTCGCCCCGGAATGGTCTCTTCATAAGGGCATAACCGATCCAACGGGAATCTGTGAGAAGCTCGAAAAATTCTTTATAACTTCTTCCGGCGCCAGTGATTTCCTGATAGTCGGGATGAGAATATCCGAGTGCAAGTTCAATCTCCGGGTTTTCGATGAAAGGAGCGGCCATTAATGAAATCCATTTCTCTGAGGGAAGAATAGCATTAGCCACAGTGGTGAGCACGATATCTCCTTTGGCTGCCTTTATTCCGATGGTCAGGGCGAGTTTACGGCGGCTAAGATTATGGGAACCTGGCGGAATGAAAGTTACATAGACTCTTTTAAACAGCTCTTCATATTTCTCAGACAGCACACCGGATGCTTCAAACGATGCGTCACAAACCACTATCACCTCATAATCGGGATAATCCTGGGTGCATACGCTTTTCAGAAATTCAGTGAGGATATCTTCATTAACTGTGGAATAGACCACAACCGAAACTTTCGGCCGGTCGGAAGAGGTGGCTTCCGAAATCTTCTCAGATTCATGCTCGGGCTCCTCTTCAGGTTCAAGCTCGGGTTCCTCTTCCGGTTCGGATTCAGCTATAGCTGGAGAGCTAAGGGGAATGCGTCCCGTGAGTCGCAGAGGGCGAATCACGAAAAGGAGGAGACAGACTATAGCAACTATCTGAACTCCTATGAAGATCCATGAAAGAATGGGCAGATCTATGCTAAACATATCTAATTGGCTTGTTTTTATTGAAATTGCTAAAACAACTTCCTTGTTAGAATTCGGAGAAGAACTTCGGTTTTATAACCATTCCGACTCGCAATCGAGAATGGAACACATTGTAGTCGAGCATGTTTTCTCCATATCCGTTATAATATTGAACAAAGATGTATTGATTATCTTGAGGCAAAATCTTCCAGTTAAATTCAAAAATAGTGTTGAAATTCAGGTTCCACCCTTTTCTCTTTATCAAAGTCAGGGCCCAGCCGAATTTTTTGTTGGGGGTGGTCACGGCAAAGCCACCTTGAAATATGCCGGAATATTTTAGGATGTCGCGGTTGTTTTCGCCATCAACAATGGGAATCCAGAATTTACTATGGACCATAAGCCATTCGTTAACCATTGTGGAGGCGCAGAAAGATATCTTGTTCCAACTTCTCGATTGGATGCTGTCGCGCCCATTGCTCTCATGTTCGATCATGAGGGTGAACTTACCGGCATATCTCCCTTTTGAAAAGAAAGGAAACGACCAGCCGAGACCAGGATTGAAGTTGAGGTCGCGCATGGGCATGGATTTCTCAAACACATTCCACATTGTCTTCATGGTGAATGCCAAGAAGAGATAGGAATTGAGAGGGAGGGTGGTTTTGGTGATTCGTTGAGCGATGGAAATCTGGAACTTCACATCTGAATTATGCTTGTTGGGCTTGGCGCCCACGGTGGTTCCGACAGTGAAGTAATTGTCTTTATACAGTCCGAAATAGGGGGCATTCTTAAATTCCGTTTTCAGGGAGTCAGTGAATTCCTCCTGATGGGGCACACCTAATATCTGGGCTCCTGCCGGCAGGGAGACTCCTGTCAAGAGGAGAATGGAGATTAATAGAGAGAAGATAGTTGGAAATCGCATAATGTCTCTATGTGGTTTGGAAAAATATCAGTTGCAAAATTAATAAAAAAAGTTCAAACTTGAAGATATGGCGAGTTGTTATTAACTTTGCAGTCGAAAAGGTTTGTTCGGAAATGAATAAAACCCGTTTCGGATTCGGTGTCCTAAGCTTTTTTATTGTCAGGATGCCGAGAGGTCACACGAAAATTTTATAGATAATGAACTATACCCCCTTAGCCCGTTTGATATTTGATCGAATTGCCCGACGCACAGACCGCTGGACCACCGATGAGGAACAGATTCAGCGTCGCCTTCTTATATCCTTGCTTAAAAGAGGCTCCGAAACCGAACAGGGAAGAAAATATTCCTATTCTGAAATCATTGATGCTGATGATCCATATAAAGAGTATAGCCGGAGGGTGCCGATGGTGGAATATGAGGATATTCGCCGCGATGTGATGCGCATGATTGAGGGTGAGAGGGATGTATTATGGCGCGGTCGCTGCATGAATTATGCTCAATCGTCGGGCACATCGGGAGGCAGGTCAAAATATGTGCCCGTCACTGATGAAAATCTGCGCCGTGGTCATTATAAAGGTTCGGCCGATTGTGTGGCTCATTATCTGCGACATAATCCCGAGAGTCGTCTTTTTTCCGGAAAGGGTTTCATTTTAGGGGGGTCGTTTGCCTCAGAACTAAAACCGACCGATTCCCGGGTGAGAGTGGGCGACCTTAGCGCAACGCTGATTGACAAGATAAATCCTTTGGCGAATTTTTTCAGGGTGCCTGACAAACGCACAGCTCTTATCCCCAATTGGAAAAGAAAACTCCCTGCATTGGTGGAGGCGGCCTCGGATGAAAATATCACTAATATCTCCGGTGTGCCTTCATGGTTTCTTACGGTGATTAAGGAGATAATGAAGAAAAAGGGGGCGGAGAAGATCTCCGACGTTTGGCCCAATTTGGAGGTGTTCTTTCACGGAGGCATATCTTTTGAGCCTTATAGGGAAGAATATCAGCGAATCACAGATGCATCCAAGATGCATTTCCTCGAAACCTATAATGCTTCGGAGGGATTCTTTGCGGTGCAGAACGATCCTGCCGACCATTCGATGCTTCTCATTGTGGATAACGATGTGTTTTATGAGTTTATCCCTGTTGATACTCCCGATGCAGAGCCTGTTCCGCTTTGGGAGCTGGAGAAGGATAGGGTGTATGAAATGGTAATCACGTCGAGCAATGGTTTGTGGAGGTATCGCCTCGGCGACACTGTAAGGATAGCCCAACTGAATCCGGTAAAGATCACGATTGCAGGTCGAACAAAATGCTATATCAATGCTTTCGGGGAGGAATTAATGGAGGAGAATGCGGAGAAGGCTGTGGCGGCGGTTTGCGCTCAGACCGGGGCAGGGGTGAGGAATTACACTGCGGCGCCTGTGTTTGCTGAGGGGAACCGCCACGGCCGACATCAATGGCTCTTTGAATGGGATGAGGCGCCTGAAGATACCGAAAAATTTGCCGATCTCCTTGATGCCGCGTTGAGGGCAGAAAATTCGGATTATGACGCCAAACGCTCGGGCGATATTTTCCTCGATAGGCTTGAGCTTATCACCGTGCCCGACGGCACTTTCGACCGCTGGCTGCGAAGTGTGGGCAATCACAAACTTGGAGGACAGAGAAAAATCCCCCGTCTGGCCAACGACCGACGAATTGCCGATGCTATCCTTAAGCAAATAAAAGAGGATTAACCACGATTCGTTTAACCGCGGATGTTCAGTCGCTTTCTCAGGCTGCGCTTTCAGGAGCTTGGGCGCCCATGCGTTTAATTTTCTTAATCTGCCATACGAGCATACAGGCTGAAACTATAGTTGCCACTGAGTCGCTGATAGGGAATGCACCCCACACTCCGTTGAGCCCCCATATTCCGGGAAGGATGAGAAGAAGGGGTATCATGAAGATAATCTGACGTGTCAGCGACAAGAAAACGGAGATGGCAGCCTTGCCGAGGGCTTGGAAGAAGTTGGTGGCCACTATCTGGAACCCGACCATCCAAAAAGCGAGGGTCACGATCTTAAGACAGTTGACTGCAACATTTATCTGCTCCTCATTCTGCATGAACATCTGTGCGATGGGTCGCGGGGCAAACTGTCCCACAAGAGTTCCTATAGTGGTTATAACCACGGCTGTTCCGGCTCCTAAGAGGAGGGTGCGGAACAGTCGGTTATATCGTTTCGACCCATAGTTGTAGCCGATGATGGGCTGCATACCCTGACAGATACCGATGATTATGAATACGAAGATTGTGGCGAAGCGGTTGAACACCACGATTGAGGCAATCGCGTTGTCACCACCATATTTGAGAAGGGTGTTATTGACAATGGCATTGATAGCTGAGCCGGCCACATTGATAAGGAATGGAGCCATACCGATATAGAGCACCCCGGCAATGATTTTCCAATGAAGACGGAATGTGCCTCTCACAAAATGGAGCGTGTTCTTTTTATTGAAGAAGTGACCCATCACGAAGAAAGATGTAACAAGCATTGAGATGTCGGTGGCTATGGCAGCCCCGCGGATTCCCCATTTAAACACGAAAAGGAAAAGAGGCGCGAGGATAACGTTCATGCCCGCACCTATCATATTGGTGTACATCGCCTTGCCAGGGTAGCCGGAGGCACGCATCACGTTATTATAGGAGAAAGTTATATTCATCAGCACCATTCCCGGGAGAACCCACATAAGAAATTCGCGGGCGTAGGGGAGGGAATTGGGCGATGCCCCGAAGAGAGTGAGGATGGGAGTGAGGAATATTGCGAAGGCGGTGACGTAGGCCAAGCCGATTCCCACGGATAGAATCACACAGTTGCCCAATATCATCTCGGCCATTTTCTTGTCGTTCTGTCCTAATACGATAGAGACACGGGTTGCCGCACCGGCACCGATAAGCATACCGAGCGCAGTGGCAAGGTTCATCACAGGAAATGTCACGGCAATACCGGCCACAACGTTGGGGTCGTCGATGGCATGGCCTATCACGATTGAGT
>CAZXGU010000074.1:0-14511 GCA_964640375.1 uncultured Sangeribacter sp.
TCCTCGAAAATCCGCCGCCCCTACATTAACAATTTTTGGGGAATGGAGCCTTAATCCTCCATATATTCGTGAATTCCCGGATATATGGAGGATTATTTTTTGGGGGGATTTAATTTCCGAGCCTTTGAAACAGTAGAACCTTTATCCCAAAGCGAGCATGTGCTGAAGCTTTTCTTTGACTTCGATGAGCAGCGAACCGAGTTCGTGGGAGGGATCGAGGCCGCATTTATCGAGACGTTCTACGGCGAGCGTCAGCAGGTCGCACATATCAGTTGAAAGTGGAGACTCAGAAATTGAGTAATCAGTGTCGGCGTATCTGTAGAATTTTCCATCGTAAACTTCAATGGGGGCATTGTAACCGAGTTTGTCCGACCGCATTACTTGAATATCAGACTGTACCGTTCTTACAGAGACGCCCCGCAGGATTCCCTCCATTTCGTATAGAGCGTCTGAACAGGCCTCAACGAGGTCATCAAGTGTCCATCTCCGGTATCTGTTTCTCAGGCACCGGTCTATTGTCTTGTATCTTATGAGTGCGTTTTTGTTTGCTGGCATGGCGGTGAAAAAATAGCTGTCCATAATTGTATTGATTACTGTGGGCGTGCCATGCCGGAGCAATAAGGAGACGGCGCCGGTCGAGGCACAAAAAACGGAAGACTTTCTGACGGTCTTCCGATATATCCTTATTGCTGTGGGTAGTGTTTGCTTAACTCATCATGACGCAACTGTAATATCGCTGAAACCATCGTGAAAGCATGTTTCGATAGCTACTATAGCTAAGGAGATAGCGATAGCAGCCGAAGTTGTTGCAACTGCGGCGAGGTCGGATGGTTGATATGTTCTGTTGCATTTTCTGCATTTTTGAGCTTTTATGAGTGCAAAGTTAATTGATTTCCTGAATATTACCAAATATCTACGAAATCATCTGCAAAGTTAGCAGGTGGCTACGCAGTGTATCTGCGTAGGGGTTGCGCTAAGATTGTCTTTATGGCTCCAATTTGCCAGCAACCATCAAGAGAGTGGGCTGAAATATATCTGCCTAACCGAGAAGGAGAAAAGATCTTGCGTGCCATTTGCGAAGATCGATACAAACCCTGCGCTTGGAAAAGCTAAGAAATCCAGCTTACGAAGGTTGTCTTTTTCTTATGCAAATTTTTTTGGGGTAGATGGGAGGTTGTCCGTACGCTGGATTCTTTTCGGCTCTTCGAGCCATGCAGGATAAGACGGGATGGAACGGGGATTTTTTCTTTCTTTCGTTGTTTTTTAAATCGCCGTCGGGAAAAGAATGACTGCCAGACACAGACACGTTATCGCAAGCGATGACACGGAAGGGACAGATTTTCACAGAATTTAATATCTCCCTTTCTCTTTTTCTCGGCGAGAGGTAATAATTTTATTCTCACACGAAGGAAAGGAGAAAAGATCTTGCGTGCCATTTTGCGAGAATCAACAAAAATCCGGCGCTTGAAAAAAAAGGAACGGAAGTGGATCCATGGGCTGAACCTCCAAAGCATTCGCTTATCGCTGAACTGGCAGAACTGTCGGGGAACTTTTTCTTTTTTTTCCGGACGCAGATGTTTTCGCAGATTTGGCAGATTCTCGTTGTCGTTATTAGAGGATTTGGGGCAGATTGAGGAGCTGCGCTCTTCGCAGATGGATAACGCAATCAAGATGGCAAAAATGACTCTGGGAGATTAAGAAATTAAAAGGGAGAACATGATGCCGAGCATAAATGGTAATATCCGTCTGCGCAGGCTCGTAGAGCCATTCTGCTCCAATCTTTCACCATAAAAAACACCGTCAGATCTGCTTAATCCCCGCAGGTCTGCGCCGGGAGAAATAGCTGTCTTCCTTTTATTTTTACATGTAAGATATGGCTGGAATGGAAAACTGCCAGACACAGACCCATTATCGCAAGCGATGCCACGGAATTGACAGAAGTGCAGACCTGGATTTCTTTTTAATAATGGGAAATAATGCAACCGTCTCCGACGGTTGAGGGTGTGGGGTGGTTACTATCCTCGGGTAGGCTCCCTACGGTCGCCAACCCGAGGCTAATAATGATTCAACCGACTCCGTCGGTAGTAAAGAGCCCTGCAGGATAAAGGAGCGTCGGTAGGAATGGCACTCTCCATGATAAGGCAACGTCGGTAGGAAGGGCACTATCCATGATAAGGCGATTTATGTGGCCCCACAGTAAAACTACAACAGCTTGTTGTAGTTTTAGAGAAAACTTTATTTACCATAATTTATGATGCTTTTGAGCAATTTTATTAACTTTGTCATTATACTCGTGAGTTGGATAAATCGATATACTCGTGAGTTGGATAAATAAGTAAACAGCAATAAGAAATTTATTATGTGGAGATATCTTTTTCTTTGCCTTCTTGGCTGCTTGGCAGCTTGCTCGGGCTCAAAAAACACTGATGGGAATTCGAATGTTGAGGAAAGGGTTGATGCGGAATCTTCTCTCCCTAATATTCAAGGACAATGGATGATTGAGAATGTGGTGGAAAATGATTCATCGTACGTTCGGCCTTCGGAACTTCAACCGCCCGTAGCTGCCTATATTGATTTCAAGGAGGATAATTCTTTCGGAGTCATGACCAACTGTAATCATCTCGGCGGCCAATATGTTCAGAGCAATGATTCTATCCGCCTTACGGACATCTCAACCACGGAGATGGCTTGCGACAACATGGAAGTTGAGGAGAAGCTGAAAAAGGTGCTCCCGATGGTGAATACAATCGACTGCCTCAACGATTCTATCACTCGTCTCAACACGTCTAAAGGGGATACCTACATCGTTCTCAAAAAAGGTAAAATTGATGTGAAATAAGACTTAGACCCCGTCTCATAAATTTATGAGACGGGGTCTTATACCCTCAGCATGCAATAAAGTATTTTTATCTTTGCTGTTACGTTCGCGCGGCTTTATCGTAATCATTATGTAAAGCGATGAAAACAGATAATCTTACATATTCATTCTTAGCCCTCCGCGACAAGCTCCACCGGTGTGCCATGAGATTCCTCCATGATGATGAGGATGCCAAGGATGCCGTGCAGGATACATTCGTAAAGCTCTGGACTAAGGATGAAGTGGAATCAGACGCTGAGGCCCGCAATAAGTTGGTGCGCGTGCTGCGTAACACCTGCATCGACCGCCTCCGAACCAAGCATACCGTGCCCTTAGCCGCTGTGGAGGCATATAAAGAGAATGGCTACGAAAGTTCGACCGAAGACATGGCACAGTATGAAAAGTTGATTGTCAGCGGACTGACCCCCACCCAACTACGCATCTATAACCTCATAGCTCATGATTGCCTTGAATATGAGGAAGCAGCAAAGGCTATGGATATGACGGTGGAAGCCGTGAGAATGAACATGAGCCGGGCCCGCAAACGTATTCGTGAAAACATTAAATTGATTGAACGATGAAAACCAATGATATAAACCTCTCAATTGAAGAACTCAATGAGCTTTGCCGTCTCTACATGGATTGCCGATTATCCGTGGTGGAGGAGAAAGAATTGGAATATCTCCTATCTCGCACTCCCCTTACTTCTCAACCCATCGAGGAAGTGAGGAGCCTGATGGGTCTTCTCCCCCTTAAGAAATTCACCGTTCCTACTCGAAGAAAATGGAATTGGTGCCTGATTTCTGGGATTGCTGCCAGCGTGGCAATAGTCTTGTCGGTGGGTTTATACTTCGCCGGGGCCCGAAACTCTGATCATTCAATGGCTGGCCCGGATGCTTATGCAGCCGCCTATAGTCACGGCCAACGGCTCAAAGGGGATGAAGTGGAAATAGCCAATAACATCGCCATGGCTAAGGCCGATTCTCTTATGAATTTGGCTTCTACGGCCGAGCGTGAGTATATGATGAAAGCTAATGAAATAATGTCGCAAACCTTTAAAAATTAATGTTATGAAAAAATACATCTTGATTATAATTCTCTCCCTGATTTCATTGTCAGCATTTGCCAAAGCGCCCAACCTCTATGTGGAGCAGCTCTTCAACGGAGCCTACAATAACAATCCAAGCGTTTCGCTCAACATTATAAAGAGTCAAGATAAATTTTTCAGAGGGTGCACCGTCACAAATAATAAGGCCCTCGTTGAGAAAGTGACGCAATTATTCGACAAGGATCTCCCGCAGGCCACCACTACGCAAGATATAATTTCTGACGGAACCCGCTATCGGTCGATCATCATCAAAAACAACGGAGAGGAGATTTATATCGGCCTGAGCTATGACGGCAACAACGGCTGCTATCTCTTCATAACCGGCATCTTGAAAGCATTCAAATAACTTAAACCCAACTAAATATGAAACCTTATTATAAGCTGCTCTTAGGAGCGGCCACCCTCTCTGCGCCCCTATTCGCACAAACGCCTAATGATTCCACTGCTCAATCATGGGAAAAAGAGCTCAACCTCCACGAAGTAATTGTCGTGGCCAAGCGTCCGGTTGTGAAGCAACAGGAAGGGAAGCTGATTTATCTCGTGAAAAACGACCCATACGCCAAGGGTCTCCACGGGATTAACTTGCTCGACCGCGTGCCTCGCGTGGCGGTGAACAATGGAACTGTATCAGTGGCCGGCAAGGGGAATGTGCGTTATATCATTGACGGTATATTGATGGAACTCGATGCCTCTGCCATGTCAATGCGTCTCCAAAATCTGCACGCCGAGGATATTGAGAAGATTGAACTGCTCACATCCCCTCCCTCCCGATATGCCGCCGAGCCGAACGCCGCCTATATTTCCATCACCACACGCAATGAAAGCCTCGGAACAAAAGGAAGCATATATGGCTCTCTCAATCAAGGGAAAAGGATGAGGGAATATTTCAGCGGAAGCGTCAGCCACACCACAAGAAAGGTGGATCTGTCGCTTGATGCAAGCGCTTCTAACTATTACGCCGAAAGCGACAATGATATGGAATATTCTTTTTTTGATGCCTCCTCCTCCCGACTCTCTTCAACCCATACTAAATCTCATCTCTTCAACGCCGGACTCAATGCTTTGGTAAGATATAAATTCACTCCGGGGATGAATATAGGCGTCATCGCCAACTATAATTATGAAAACTCTTCCAACCGCGGTTCCAATCTCACCAAATATGGCGAATACACTTCCTACTCCCTATCCCTTACCAAATCGCGGCCTAACAATGCGTTGACTTTAACGGGATTCTACGATTGGTCGTTTGGCAAAAAGGGAGAATCCCTGCAACTCACCTATAACTACTTCAACCGTCACAGCCCTGCTTTCTCGTCGGTTGCCACCACCTATAGCAATCGGCCTGAGGATTATAACGTAAATGAAGACGGCAAAACCGATTACCGTTTTCACAGCGCAAAAGCCGACTTCAAACTGCCTTACAGTTGGGCGCAACTGGAAACGGGCGTGGCCTATACCGACATCCTGAATTCTTCCGACAATTTGTTAAGATCTACGTTCGGGAATGAAGAAGGGATAAGCAATGAACACAATCTTTTCGACTATTCGGAACGTATCGCTGCTGCCTATCTCACGGCTTCGAGGAATCTTGGTGCCGGTTTATGGGGAAAGATCGGCTTGCGCTATGAATATACATGGACCAAGGGCACTCAACATTCACTCGCAAAGACCGACCACGATAATTACGGCCGACTCTTCCCCTCCCTCAATCTTTCTTGGAATAAAAGCAACATCGGCACATTCAATATAAGCTATTCCATGGGTATGGGGCGCCCTAACCTTTGGGAGCTCAACCCGTTCAAGTATTATTCCACCACCGATGAATATGCCGCTGGAAATCCTGCTCTGAAACCCACAGTCTATAATAATGCGGAGATAAATTATTATGGACTCGGAGGACTTTATGCGGTGGTTTACACCTCTTTTGCATCGGATGCCATTGGATATGTGCGTCGGTTTGATGAGGCGACCACTATAAGCACCATGCCCTATAACTGTCTTTCGACCAATAAAACAGGATTATATGCCAACTATAAACGGATGTTCTTCGACCGTTGGGAAATGAAAGTTGGTGGCGAGGTGTTTCGCACATATTCTCACAGTGAAGTGCCCGATTTCAAAATCGCGAGTATGGAGGATTGGTCGGGCAAAATCGAAGTTTCCACCAATGTGATGCTAAATCGACAGAAAAGCTTGATATTCTCTGCTCAATTCACTCATTTCTTCCCATGGCAACAAAATCTGATCCGATATGAATCGTTCCAGCTATTAAATTTCTCGTTAAGATATTCCCTCCTCAACAATCGACTGAGTCTTCAATTGAAGGCCAACGATATTTTCGGTTGGAACAAGACTCGCTCGAAGGAGCAGTATGCCGGTTATACCATTCGTCAAACCTATAATGCCCGCACGGCATACGTTCTCTTTGGCATCAGCTACCGCTTTGGCCGAGACAAAGTGAACTCTGTGTGGCGACCATCCAAAGAGGAACAATCAGGAAGAACGAAATAACGCTGCAAAATTACCACCCCTATATACAATGTATCTGCGTAAGCCCAATGAATTTCAATAATTTTTCAAAAAAATTTTATTTTAGCCTTTTTAATCGTATTTTTGTAAATAATTTTCAAAATTTGGGTAAAAACTTTATTTTTTAAAGAAAGATAAGTCGCAACTGAAAAGAATTATTACATTGTCATTTACTATTGTTAAATATGAGAAAGAAATTATTTGTGCGATTAATGTTAGTGGTGCTCCTTGCAGTGGGTGTATCATTTAATGGCAACGCTGTTCAAAAAAGAACAAAAACGAAAGCTAAATCGAAAACATCACGCCCGGCCCTGGTGGTGAAGAAGGGGGAGGTGAAAACTTTCGGGGATTACCTCTCTGTGCAACAGTATTCCATTAAGAAAGGGGAATCGCAAATCACTATCGACTATCCTATTTCAGGCAACGAACCGCTCTTAAACGAAGCACGCAAATTTGTGGTCGGTTCGGTGGTGGATATGAATGATGAACAAGCAATTGCTCGCTATCTGAATAATCCCGAAGGCCTTCTGAAAGATATTATCAAAGGGTATGACTATAGATGTCCACCTATGGAGGCGTGTGAAACGATGGAACAGGCGGTAAACGTGAATTATGAAAATGGAAAGATAATCACATTCCTTTCTTCTAAGTCTTTTTATGCAGGTGGGAGTCATGGAGGCGCGCAGGAGTATGGAGCCACGTTCCTAATCTCTACAGGTCAACAGCTCACTTATAAGGATATGCCTTCCTTCAGCGTACTGAAGAAAGAGATTCTCTCTGATTTATCGAAGGAATTTCAATTGCCTCAATCGGAATTTGACGACTATGGCGTCAACGTGACAGGCTATCCCGACGCCGACCCTTATATTGATGCTTCCGGGGTGGTGTTCCAATACCAGCTATATGAGATTGGACCTTACGCGATGGGTATGCCAAAAGTGACTTTCCCCATCTCATTCATGAAATCAAAATGCCCGGCAAGTGCCCAGAAATTTTTCTAATTATCCTCGGGTAGGCTTCCTACGGTCGCCAACCCGAGGCTAATAATTATTCAACCGGCGCTGCCGGTAGGTATGACCCTATCCAAGATAAGGCGCTGCCGGTAAGAATGGTACTATCCAAGATAAGGCGCCGGCGGTTGAGAATTTGCTAAGCTTGATCTTATAACTTATTCCGGTGTATCCTTTCGGGATGCCATTTATCCATGGGGGCATGATGAGTGGCTGGATAGCCGATGGGGATAAGATTAAAGGGTATGAATTTTTCGGGAAGATTTAGGATGGTCCGCGTGGTGGTCATGCGGTCGGTATGAGGATAAAGAGCAGTCCATACCCCTCCTAACCCTAACGCATGCGCAGCCAAAAGTATATTCTCCGACGCTGCACCCAAATCCTGAACCCACAGCGTGGAATCCTCTCCCTCAAGGAATCGTTCGGTGTTGCCACAAACCACGATAGCCATCGGTGCCTCGGCAGCCATCTTGGCGTAGGGCAACGACTCGGCAAGCTCTTTCAATATAGCCGGGTCGTCAACCACAACAAACTCCCAAGGCTGCCGATTCTCTCCCGAAGGAGCCGACATGCCGGCATAAAGAATGGCTGTCTGCAAATCTTTATCAACGGGCTTTTGCGCGAATCTCCTCACGCTCGTTCTATCCACAATATTTCTATAGGCCTCATTCCGACCTTTTATCTCTTCAATTAACTTTTCCATAATTTTATCTGTCGTTATATACTTAAAACACTCGATGCGCTTCTTTTGTTAGATTTCCTGTTCTCATGAAAAATCGTTAATTTTGCATCCTAAAAACTGGAGAAAAACGATTCTTCTCCTGCCAACATCATTTATAATGCCCAACAATCAATTGTCTCTGAAAGATATAACCCCGGTTGATGCTCTCCATTTCGAGCCTATCAGTCCTCGATACCGTTCAGTCCAAATCGCACTCACAGCCTTAGGATATATAATCTTAGCCGCCTTAGCTCTCCTTCTCTTGCTAATCGACAATCCGCTATGGTGCATAATCACAGAAGGTGTCATCATAGTTGCTATGGCGGTGAATATCGCAATTGCCCGCAAAGCATGGAAATTCAAGGGCTATGCCTTGCGCGACAAAGATATTAGCTACCGCACCGGTTTAATATTCCCCAAAGTCACAACTATTCCCTACGAAAAGCTACAGCAAGTGAGCGTGAAACAGAACCCTATATCGAAATTATTCGGGCTCTACGGCGTGGAAGTGATGAATGGTGCCCAGACACTTGCCTCCATTTCCATTCCGGGATTGAGCAAGGAACGCGCCAATCAGATTGAGAATATCATAATAGAGAAAATGAAAGATGAGCAGCCCTGATTTCTCCCGTCCCCAACGAATGAGCGCAGGCGCCATTTTCATCCTGTTTGTAAAAACCTTCAAACGCCTGATCGGACCTTTCCTCACTGCCATTGTAGTGAACCTACTGAATCTATTCGACTCCGAATCCCACATGGGAATAGGAATGGCTTTCCTTTTATGTTTCGGCGGTTGCGGAGTCGTGTCGCTGCTGATAGCATGCGTTCAATATTTCACGAAAAAATTCTATATCAAGAATGGCAATCTTATCTTTTCCCATGGTATAATTAATCGCGAAAACACCAATATCCCTCTCGACCGCATCCATTCCCTACGCACAAACCAAGGGATATGGTATCGTATCCTCGGTATGAGAGGCATAGTTTTCGACACTCTTGCCACCCGTGAAGAGGAGATAGAGCTAATATTGGATGAATACGAATGGCAACGTCTGTTAAATGTGATAAAAGCCGAAGATGTAGCTCCCTCCTCTTCTGAAACCACACCTCCCCCACACCCCGCCATCAATACAGTCCAGGCTGGCGCACAGGAATCTACCATACGCTTCAGCACCTCCAAACTAATCGCAGATGCCCTCTGCCAGAATCATCTGAGAGGAATGGCAATCTTGGGAGGTTTCCTGGTTGCCATATTAGATGCTTTGGGCAACCTAACAGAGGAAGCCACCTCCTCCATGGCCGCTTATCTTGATTCCCATTCTGAGGCACTTATAGATTCTCCATGGAAGATTGTGGCGCTCTTAGCAGCGGTTTATATCGGGATGTTGGTATTATGGGTTGGGAATGTATTGTTGAGATATTCGGATATGTCGATGAGCCATAATGATAAGCAGCTCTCTTTTACCTACGGTTTGTTATCCCGTTCGAGCTGTCGTTTCTTCCGCGATAAGGTTGTCACTCTCCAGATAAAGCGTAATTTTCTTGAACGGAGATTCGGGCTGGCCACGATTATGCTCAAGCAGGCACTCTTCGTCTCGGCCATGAAGGAAGAGGACAATCTGAAGCTATATGGCGCCGACCGTTCCACTTTCTTCCTTAAATGGTGGTTAGGGAAAGATTATGAAGAGGAGAAGGATATAATCACGGCTCATTCCGGAAGGGGTGCATTTTTTCATGCCACCGCCCGCCCTGTGGTGTTAACCGTAGTGGCAACAGTTGTGCTGATAGTTCTAAAATTATATGTCTGGCTGATTCTCCCTGCTCTATTTTTGGTTTATATATTGTTGCAGGGGGTCGCCTTGATGCGCCATAGCAGCATAACGCTCAAACCCTCCTATCTTGTTGTGCACGACGGACGCTTTGCAGAAATAGAGAATTTTGTGAGCTATGACAATATAGAGGTTGTCAGGATTCAGCGCTCCCCTTTCACCCGATATTTTCACCGCGTTTCGCTCCACCTTTCCACCTCCGGCACCTCCTTCTCAATACTGAGCCTCAAAGAAAGCGAGGCACAACTCATCTATGAATTGTGCCTCGATAAAACTGAGAGCAATCTGGAAAAACCGATTCTTGCTACACCGGAAAACGACTCTCTTCAAGTGAATTATTGCCCAACGAATTGAGCTAAGCGGTCGTAGAATGTAGGGTCTTCCCCTGTGGTGAGATCCACAAGTTTCCCTTCCGGACTGATGATGGCCTTCGTGGGGAAGCCAGTGATGTTATAGTCAACATATAGATCCTTGTTATGACCATTGTAAAGGTTTAACCAGGGAATCTTATGCTGCTTCACGCCGGCTCGCCAATCCTCCTCAGATTCATTGCAGTCGATACCGATAACCACTATCTTGTTGCCATATTTCTCGTAGGCTTCTCTCAGGGCCGGAAAACCTTTGACACACCATCCGCACCAGCTGCCCCAGAAATCAAGAACAACCCATTTCCCTTTGAAATCAGACAAGCTCACTTTCTTGCCGTTCAAATCAGGAAGGGTGAAATTGGGAGCCGTGATCTTGCCGGAAGCCACCTCTGCCTTCCTTGCATCCTCTTCTGCTCTTTCGGCCTGCATCCCTTCCACCTCTGCATTTAGGAGTTCGGCCATTGGCATTAGTATCGACTTCCTTGCTTCGGGGGTCATGTTGTCGTAGGCTGTCTTAAAGTCGTCGCCACTCAAATCCATGATAGCGTAGGGGATAGCCGGGCTCTTGGGATGTTCTGCCACAAACTTCTTTATAGCAGCATCATATTTATCCGCCATCTCCTTGGCCTGCGCCTCAGAAATCTCTTCGCCACGGTTCATACGCGCCATATTTTCCTGTAGAATAGGGAAAACGGAAGCATTAAGGGCGGTTATATCGTCCATAAGCTCGCTACCGGTCACTGAATAATTCAGCGGCTCGAAGCTCTTTATATCGACCACCAACTCATCGCCCGGCGAGCCATAAAACATTGGCTGCATAGTGGTCATCACCGGAGGATATATACTATACTGAGAGGGGCCTGCCGAATCGAGCGACATCTCAGCCACACCATCTTTCACCTTCAGAGTGTCGTAAACAATCTTCAGGTCGTCCTGTTTCTTGGCCTTATAGATATTATCGAGCGTGAGGTGGCTCACCACCAAAGTCTTTTCCTTGAAATCCTTTGGCAGCTGAATCTTCACCGTGCCGTCGTCGTGGGAGCAGGAAGCCAAAAGAAGAGCCCCGGCTGCCATAAAAATCACCTTTTTCATTTCCTGATTATCAAGCGTGGGTCAATTATTGTTAAAAATCAAACACTTCCGTAGTGACAGTGGAATATTTCTGCAACTCCGGAGCAAGACGCTTGAAATGTTCAGTCTCGGAATGAGCCTTGAGATCGGCCTGTGATTCCCAAGTCTCGACAATCATATAACGGTCGTCGTTGGTTTTCGACTGATAGAGGTCATAGCCGATGCAGCCTTTATCGCGGAGAGAAAATGCCACAAGCTCAGTGGCGACCTCAACAAGCTTCTTCGCATTCTCGCTTGTCTCGGTGATCATAGAAACGTTTAGTCTTACCATATCTTTAATAATTTATGTTTTAATATCGCGTTAGTATATATAGCTACAACACTTGCCCCCAACTGCAGGTTCATATCATCCTCTGGAGCGACGCACCATGGTGCGTCCGTCATAACCCCTAACACACCATGCACGCCACAATAAAATATGTAGAGAAAAAATTCGATGAGTTCAACCGCCTCATCTTTGGTTCCCGCTTGCCACGCCTCCCAATCCGCATGTCGGATGCTACCACTTTCCTGGGTATGTGCGTGTCGAAAGTGCAGACTCTTCCCGATGGGCGTCGTCAACATCACGATTTCGAGCTCCGCGTGAGCCTGCGCCACGACATACCGGAGCGCGAATTGGAGGATGTGATCATTCATGAGATGATTCATTATTTCATAATGTATAACGAACTCGTGGATTCCTCCCCTCACGGCGAACTCTTCAAGGCTATGATGCGAAGCATCAACCGAACCTATGGCCGCAACATCACCATCAGCCGGCGTTCCACTCCCGAAGAGCGGACGCGCACTGTGGAAAGTAAACGCCAATGGCATGTGATCGCATCTATTAGGTTTCGGGATGGAAGGCAAGGCGTGAAGGTGCTTCCGCGTGTGGTGCCGAAGATTCTTGATTATTACCGTCATGTCTCATCTGCCCCGGAGATTGCCGATGTCAAACTTTTCCTCCACGATAATCCTTTCTTCAACCGCTACCCCACTTCGGCAGCCCTCCGAGTGCATGAGATTGATGCCTCCGACCTTAAGGATAATCTCGCGGGGGCTCACATCTTGGAGGTTAAAAACGGCAAACTGATTCAACGATAGGATTATAGCTTGCACGTGGGCTACAAATCCACGTGGACTATATTTAAATAACCACTTCCTTATGTCGCAGATTATAGAGATAGATTCCCTCTCCCACCCCGGCGCTGTCCCGTTCACTTCGCTCACTGAAACACAGTTGCGTCTCGGTTTTGAAACTGGCTCGCCAACATTTATTGCCGAGAGTCCGAAAGTGATTCGGTTGGCTTTGGATGCAGGTTACGAACCGATAGCCCTGATGTGTGAAAGGAAACATATCGAGGGGGATGCCAAGGATATCATTGGGCGGTGTACCGGGATGCCGGTCTATACCGCCTCTCGTGAACTGCTTGCTCAGATCACGGGATATATACTCACGCGGGGTGTGCTTTGCGCTATGCGCAGAAAGCCTCTTCCGTCGCTTACCCACCTATGCGCAGGTGCGCGGAGACTGGCCGTGATTCATGGTGTGACGGATACCACCAACATTGGGGCTATCTTCCGCTCGGCAGCTGCTTTGGGAGTGGATGGAGTGGTGGTTTCGGCTGATTCTTGCGACCCTCTGAATCGCCGGTCGGTGCGTGTTTCGATGGGAACAATCTTTCAGATTCCTTGGACATGGAGTCGGAATCCGGTGGCGGAGTTGCGTGGGGAGGGTTTCAAATCGATTGCCATGGCGTTGACCGACAATTCGATTTCGCTCGACGACCCTGAGCTGCCTCTTGAGCCTCGCCTTGCCATTGTGTTGGGCACTGAAGGAGATGGGCTGCCCTCGCGTGTGATAGCCGACTGCGACTATACCGTAAAGATTCCGATGGCCCATAATGTGGATTCCCTCAACGTAGCGGCTGCCTCCGCCGTAGCGTTCTGGCAACTCTGCCGGCCCTAAGTCCTCATTGCTTATTTCTTTCGCCGTTTTTAATTGGGCTCCGGGAAAAGAGAGACTGCCAGACACAGACCCGTTATCGCAAGCGATGCCACGGAATTGACGGAATGGCACGGAATTTAATATCTCCCTTTCTCTTTTTCTCGGCGAGAGGTTATAATTTCATTCTCACACGGAGGAAAGGAGAAAAGATCTTGCGTGCTATTTTGCGAAAATCGAAAAAAATCCGGCGTACGGAAAAAGATCTTGCATGCCATTTTGCGAAGATGGAAAAAGATCCGGCGCTTGGGAAAAAAACTGCGCTTGGGAAAAAAGGAACGGAAGTGCATCCAAGCGCTGAACTTCCAAAGCATTCGCTTTCCGCTCAACTGGCAGAACTGTCGGGGAACTTCTTCTTTTTTTCCGTACGCAGATATTTTCGCAGATTTGGCAGATTTTTTTCTTCCAGTAATTTGGGATTAAGGCAGATTGAGGAGCTGCGCTCTTCGCAGATGGATAACGCAATCAAGATGAAAAAAATGACTCTGGTAGATTCAGAAATAAAAAGGGAGAACATGATGCCGGGCATAAATGGTGATATCCGTCCGCGCAGGCTCGTAGAGCCATTCTGCTCCAATCTTTCACCATAAAAATCTCCGTCAGATCTGCCAAATCTCCGCAGTTCTGCGCCGGGAAAACGAAATAAAATGGCATAATGGAAATAAGCAAAGATGTCTGTGAATTTCCGTCCTTTCGGTGACCAGGGAGCTTGCGACCAATTCAGTGCTTGTAAGTCTTTCCTTTCCTTTTATAAGTCTTTCCTGGATATGGGTAAAGAGCTCGAAGGGAAAGACTGCCAGACACAGACCCATTATCGCAAGCGATGCCACGGAATTAACAGAATTGCACGGAATTTAATATCTCCCTTTCTCTTTTTCTCGGCGAGAGGTTATAATTTTATTCTCACACGGAGGAAAGAGAAAAAGATCTTGCGTGCCATTTTGCGAAAATCGAAAAAGATCCGGCGTACGGAA
>CAZXGU010000075.1:0-14433 GCA_964640375.1 uncultured Sangeribacter sp.
ACCCCGATTATAAAACCCTTAAACGGCGTTCCGACGTGCTTGATGAATTAGCTGACTATGCCGCTAATGTGGAGCTTCAGCACTCTCTTCTCACTCGCACAAAGATGACTTCCGAGGAGAGGGAAAAGGTGTGTCAGATAATCGTTGACGACCTTATAGCTAAGGAAAAAAAGGAGGCTGATGAAGCCAAAAAGGAGGCCTACCTCGCTCAGCAGGAGGGAAACAAGAATATCAAGGATAACAACCCCGCTCCGGCCATGGGTATGAACACCGACAAATCATGGTATTTCTACAACACCATGACCAAGAATGCCGGTAAAACCGAATTCCAGCGCCGTTGGGGCGCCCGAAAATTGGAAGACGACTGGCGCCGCCGCAACAAAAGCTCTTTCTCTTTCGAGGAGGAAGAGAAAGATGATGAGCAGGACGGGGATGATAATTCAGAAACCGCCGAAGGTCAGGATAACTCCAATAAATCGGATAAAGAGAAAGAGAAGGAGGAGGCAGCTGCTTCCGATCCCCATAATGTGGCTTATTATCTGAAGCAGATTCCCACAACCGAAGAGGAGATTCAGAATGCCAACGATGTGATTCAGGAGGGTCTTTATAATGAAGGTGTCATCCTTAAAGACAAGCTCGAAGACTTCTCGGCGGCACGCAAGGAATTCATGCGTCTTGAAAATCGTTATCCCGACAATATCTATCGTCTGGATGTCTATTACAACATGTATCTGATGGCGGTGAGACAGGACATGCCGGGCGAAGCAGAAAAATGGAGAGCCAAGATTATTGAGGATTTCCCCGATTCCCCTTATGGGCAAGCAATGCTCGATCCAGATTATTTCGACAACCTGCGCCGCATGAATGCCATTCAGGAGGAGAAGTATCAGACGGCCTACAATGCTTATCTGAATAATAATAATGAGACCGTGCATCGCCTCACATCAGAAATGGAACGCGATTATCCCCTCTCCACCATCCTCCCTAAATTTGTCTTTATCGATGCCCTCTCTTACCTCACGGAGAAAGATAACGACCAATTCAAGGAGCGACTCACCGAGCTGCTTCAGAAATGGCCCGACACCGATATGACCGATATGGCCGGCGGCATTTTGTCGGGGCTGAAGGCAGGGCGTGTGCCCAACGCCGGCTCTTCAAATTCTCGCGGAATGATATGGTCGATGCGCCTCTCGAATGATTCGGTGCCCAAAGCTGCCGACGGACAGCCGGCAAACTTTGAACGCGACCCCAATAAGCCGCAATATCTCGTGCTCGTTTTTCCTCGCGACTCGATTAATGCCAATCAGTTGCTTTATGATGTGGCTCGATTCAACTTCTCCTCTTTCGTGGTGCGCGACTTCGACCTCGAGCAGATGAGCTTCGGAAATGTTGGTCTTCTTATTGTGAAGGGATTCGACAATATGAAGCAGCTCGAACATTACCGCTCCGTGATGGAGAAGTCTCCTTTCAAGATTCCGGAAGGAGTTAGACCCGTGATGATAAGCAAAGCCAATTTTGAACTTCTATTGCGCGAAGGACGTTCTTTTGAAGAATACTTCCAATTCGAAGAAGACGACCGCTACAACGCCGTGGAAGAGAAATTGGAAGAGGAAGATGGATCTCCGGAAGATGATTCCGATAATTCCGAAAATTCCAATAATTCCGAAAATTCCAATAATTCCGAAAATTCCGATAATCCTGATAATTCCGATAATCCTGATAATTCTGATAATCCCGAAAATTCCGATTAAATATGGATAGAATCCTTTGGGCCGACGATGAGATAGATCTCTTGAAGCCGCATATATTATTCCTTAAAGCCAAGGGCTACGACGTAACCACAGTTTCCAATGGTCGCGATGCCCTTGATGCGCTTGAAAACGACAGTTTCTCACTCATCCTCCTCGATGAGAACATGCCTGGCATATCGGGTCTTGAAACGTTAGCTCAAATCAATGCCACGCATCCTGAGATTCCCGTGATAATGATCACCAAATCTGAAGAGGAGAATATAATGGACCAGGCCATAGGAAACCAGATTGCCGACTATCTCATCAAGCCCGTCAATCCAAATCAGATTCTCCTATCCATAAAAAAGAATCTTCACAGTCGGGAAATTGTGGCCGAACAAGCCACATCGGATTATCAACAGGATTTCCAGCGTCTTGCAGGTCAAATCAACATGGCTTCATCTCTCTCCGACTGGATGGATGTGTATCGTCAGCTTGTGAGGTGGGAGTTGAAATTGGCGGAAACCGACACCTCCATGGGCGAGATGCTCCTGATGCAGAAACGCGACGCCAATTCCAATTTCTGTAAGTTTGTGAAGCGTAATTATGAAGACTGGCTCTATGACGACCAGCGCCCCCTTATGAGTCATGAAATATTCAAGCGCCGTGTGTTCCCACTTCTCGACAGCGGCGAGAAGGTGTGCTTCTTCTTGGTCGATAATTTCCGGCTCGATCAATGGAAGGTGGTTCAGCCTCTGCTTTCGGAATATTTCAACGTCTCTGAAGAATTATACACCACCATCCTTCCGACCTCTACACAATATGCCCGAAATGCCATTTTCGCCGGGCTTATGCCTTACGACATAAAGAAGATGTATCCCGACCTTTGGGTGGAGGAAGATGAAGATGAAGGATTGAATATCCATGAGTCGAAGCTTATTAAAACCCAGCTCGACCGCTTCCGCCGCAAGGATAAATTTTCATACACCAAACTCAACGACTCCTCCGCGGGGGAGAAATTCATTCGGTCGCTTGGTGCCTCCAAGGATGTGAATTTGAATGTGGTGGTGCTTAATTTCATCGATATGCTGTCACATGCGCGAACCGAATCCAAAATGATACGCGAACTCGCCAATAACGATGCGGCTTATCGTTCGCTCACAGAATCCTGGTTCCGCCACTCCTCTGCTATTGATATATTCCGCCGTCTGGCAGAATTAGGCTACCGCGTTATCCTCACCACCGACCATGGAACTATCCGGGTGGATAACCCAATAAAAGTGGTTGGTGATCGAAACACGAACACCAACCTACGATATAAAGTGGGGAAAAATCTATCTTACAATCCCAAGCAAGTATATGAGATGCATGATCCGAAGCGCTTCGGGCTTCCGGCACCCAATCTTTCAAGCACCTTCATTTTTGCCTGCAACGAAGATTTCTTCTCCTATCCGAATAATTATAACTATTACGTGCAGTATTACAACGGCACCTTCCAGCATGGCGGCATCTCGCTTCAGGAGATGCTTGTGCCTTTAGTCACTCTCACTCCAAAGTGAATGGAATCTCAACCTCTGCCTGAGCGGCTCCGCCGTCGGCCGGAGTCCATTTCGGCATGTTCTTAACCAAACGTATAGCCTCTGCTTCCAAATCGGGGTCAACCATACGTTTTATCTTGATATTTCCTATCGAGCCATCGGGATTCACCGTGAACACCACTGCAACCACACCCTCAATACCCATATTCTTTGCCGAGGCAGGATATTGTAGATTCTCAGAGATATAGGCCTGAAGTGCCTCTGCTCCGCCGGGATAGGTGGGGGTGGAGGCAGCATTGACTCCTATATATGAAAAAACAATCATCAAAAGGGCTATAATCTTTTTCATAACTTTCGCGGTTTAATAATTAGTAATCCTTCTTCAGAAGCGGGATAAAGAGAGGGAATAAACCTTTTCCTGATTCTCCGCTCTGATTATTCGACAAAGTTAGTTTAAAAAAGATTAATATGAAAAAACTTCTCCTCATATTTTCGTTTTCTTTCTTAGCTCTTACCTCTTGGGCTCTTACATTGCGTGAACGTGTAGCCTCGCTCGAAAAAGAAGCCGACGAGGGGAATGCAGAAGCGATGTATCATCTCTCAACCCTCTATGAACATGGCTTTGATTCCATTGCGCCCGATTCAATCCGCTCGCGCGCTCTTCTCGACAGAGCGGCCATGGCCGGATATGCGCCGGCACAGAATTATCTCGGGTTCAAGCTATATCCGGAGCAAAAGGATTCAGCCATATATTGGCTCAATAAGGCTGCCGAAGGGGGCGAGAGAAAAGCGCTCAGCAATTTAGCCTATATTCTTTTAGAACCCGATTCCCTCATCTCCCCCTGTGAGCGCATTTCCCGCGACTCAAAGGCTGCGGAATTGCTTGCAAAGGCTTCTGAGGGAGGAGTGCCTACTGCCATGGCCTCTTTAGCAGATCTCTACCGTGAAGGGCGAGGAGTGGAGAAAGACACTCTAAAAGCCGAACTCCTCTATTTGGATGCTGTCAGCGCCGGGCTTGAAGACGCTGAGATGAAACTTCTCTCCATGAGTCATGAGCGTTATGCCTCCCTCTCCCCGGAAGAGGCTCTCAAAGAGGGTTTGCGTGCCGCTCATTCAGGAGCTCACACAGTGGCTTTCAATCTCTATCAGAAAGCTGCCGAAGGGGATATTCCCAGAGCTCATACACTCCTTGCCGACGCCTATTCCTCTGCCAAAGGAACCGATTACAACCATTCATTGGCGCTTCAACAATATGCCTTGGGGGCTTTGGGAGGCGACCCTTCGGCCCAATTCATTCTGGCCGAATTGTTGGAAATATTTCCCGACGCACTCTCATCTATTGATCTGCCGCTTAACACTAATAATCCCACCTCCACGGATAATTCTCAATTCAACATCCAGAATTTATACGACATGGCAGCCCGCAGCGGCATCACATCTGCCAAAGAAGCTTTCCAAGCCCTATTCCGCTACGAATAAAAATCCAAGCTATCTTCCGCTACGAATAAAAAATTTAAGCTCGCTCCCGAAAAGAATAAAAAATATAAGCTCCCCTCCCGAAAAAGAATAAAAAATTTTTTGAGATAGAGTAAAAAATAAATAATCGATGATATAAAATTTACGTCCCCGATGCTTCACAGCACCGGGGACGCCCATTAAAATTATCCTATAGCTTATGAAAATTAAATATTTAACTCATACTTACATTTAAAACGTAATTGTAAGCTAAATATTGCGCGAATTTTTAAATCTCACGATCTTTTTTCGCGATGACTTTTGTTTTATGAAACATTTTATCCTATTTTTCTTCTTATTTCACAATAATCTTAGCGGTCGATTTGCCCGACTTAACCATATAAACTCCAGGAGCTACATCCACCTTGAGGGTCGATGCCGGCATTCCCTTATAGATTACATGACCGTCGATGCTATAGATTGCAACCTCGCCAGCGGCATTCGCCACATAGATAGCTGAATCCTTAGAATAAACCATCAAAGCCTGACCGCTCACACCTTCGATGCCGGAGATGTCAACCTTTGCCACATTGGAAGCACGCGATTCACCTTTGTCGAATACGGCTGTCACGCGGTAGCCTTCCGCTGAGGGAGCTGCTTTCTGAAGATATGTCAGATCGCTTACAGGAGATGCGTTCATCTTCTCCTTGCCACAATAGATGTTATAACCCATCAGCTTGGCAAGATTGATCGGACCGTTCTTGGTTGTCATGGTCACATCATCAACCAAGAAGAGGAACTTATCAACCGAGATGCATCGGATGGCAAAATATTTCGCCCCGGCAGGAAGCTCGGCAGTATATTTGGTCCAGGTTGTTGGAACATTTCTATGGGTTGAGATCAACTCGAAATCTTTCACATCTGTTCCATTGTAAGAAACGAGAATCTCGAATGTTTCAAGAGCTGTCGGAGAATAACTGCGAGCATAGAGGCTGACAGTCTGAGCAGCACCGGTGAGCTCCGGAGAAATCATCCAGTCGTCGAGAGTTGTTCCTGTGTCGCCGTAGGGATAAATTGCTATCATATACTTATGACCCGAATAAGCCTCGAAGCCTTTTTCATATCCTGTCGGAATAACATCCGAATCTGCGTTATCAAACACGCAGAATGACCCTGGAGTGTAGCCGAAGGGGAAGAAGAAGCCTTCGAACATACCGGGCTTGTGACCATCACCATCATAGAGAGTCCATTCGCCGACATTCTCACGTTCCCAGCTTGTGTAGCTTTCAAAGTTGTCGGTCATCGCAATCGGAGTGATGTGAGTGTCGTCAACCTTGTCCCAAGCGAGTTTCACGCCATCGTTCGAGCCTTCGGCTGTGAGGTTGGCCGGGATTGGATAATCGGGGAAGACAACGGTGCAAACCAAGGTCGGAGTGGTGTTGTCAACTTCGTTCTCATCCTTGTCATATTTAACCACTGCATAGAATTCCACTTCATCGTTATCAAGCACTGAGAAATTCTGAGAGAATCTTACCTTAGTGCTTGTGGCGGGAAGAAGGGCCTTTCCATTGGCTGTTCCAACGAGTTCGCCGTCGCGGTAGAGCTCCACGGTGAAGCCGTCAACCGGCTGCAGACCATAGTTGGCAACCAATACATAAAGCGATGTCGTTGTGCCCGCATTCTGAAGAGTTGGGGCCTGAATCTCTTTAGCCATCAAGTTATTGTCGAGCACATTATATACGCGGAAATTGTCGAAGAATTCGCGCGACATACCTGTACATCTAACATTCACTTCAAGACAAATTTCCTGGCCGGCAAATTCATCGAGAGGCACCTGAATCTCTTCCCACTGACCCACTTTGAGGATATCCTCGTAGCCGTGGAAAGTCTTGATAGTCTTCTCTTCTCCGTCGGGAGTGATTGCCAACACATTGATTTCATTTGTGTCGTCGGCATGAGTCACATAATGCCAGAAAGAGAATGTGGGGTGTTTGCCGGTGTTGATAGCGATTCGACCTGTGCGGAAGCCCGACTTGCCGTTCATCGCCTTAGCCTGATAACCGAGGAAGCCATTGTCGCCATCCTGAGAGCCTACGTAGGTCTGAGAATCAGCAAACGACTGGTCGTTATAATAGCCCCAGTAGCTGTATTCCTCCTGGTCATATTGAGTCATACCGCAGGCGTTATAAGTCGGCGCATTGTTGGGGAATGATTCTTCAAAAGGCATTGTGTAAGCCTTGCCCACAGCCACAAGATTAGAAACTGTCAATCCTGTGCTTCCGGCATCGGTATATGCGATAACCGCGAAGTTCATCAGACGCTGCTCCTCATTTGCAGGAACGGCTGTATAGGTGTATTCTGTGTCAGAGATACCTGTCACAACATCGATCTGGTTGCCGCGACGGTCGGTGGTGAGAACGGTATATTTCACCAGGGCCTGGTTGAGCTTGTTGCCATCATAATCCACATCTGAGGGAACCCAGCTGATCGTTACCTCGCCCACATCTTCTGTGGTTTCAGCAGTAACGCTTACTGGAGGCAGAGGCACATTCGGACCTACATGAACCGTAACCTCTGTCGGGTTGCCGGCTCCGTCGGCATTATAAGGAAGCACTTTATAAGTGTGTTTACCCATCACCAAGGCAGGGTCTTCATCGATATAAACAACCGGACGTCCGGGCACGATGTTGTCGGTGAGAGTGGCGATAATTTTGCCGTCGCGATAAATCTCTATCTTTTCGAGGCTTTCGAGATAAGCTCCGGAAGCTGCCTGAGAAGGCGCCGTGAAAGAGACCTTGGCACTGAGGGCTCCGCCGAAGTCGGGAGTGACCATAAGGTTGCCAACGGCCACAGGAGTGTCGGCGCTGCGAGGCGCGGAAACTGCGATATCGTCAACGAAGAGATAGAATTTATATTTGTCGCTGATGGAGTGGATGCCGAAATAATATACGCCCGTCTCTTCGGGAACAACGTATGCGTTGATCTTGCGTCCCTCGGGAAGCTGGTTCAAAATATCTGTGGGCTCAACCAACTGAGTGGTCATACCCTCAACAGTGTTGTCGCGACCCATAAATACCTCCAAGCGTTCGGGATCGCCATAGTTGCACGCATCGAATGAGAATTCATATTGCTTCCCTGCTTCAAGATAGATGGGAGGAGTCATGAGCCAATCATTCTTGGTGTTGTGGGCGCTATACATACAGTTCATCATACCGTCGCTGTAGCCGCCGGCCCAGAAATAACCCCAGGTTTTGCCATCCTCATCGGCATCGACGATGTTGTAGGCTGATACATTGTCTCCGGTATCATCCACACGGTTCTGACCATAGTCGAACTCTTCAAGATAGGGAGGAACGAATGCGCCGGTCACAACCTTGTTGGATGAGGTCGGTGAGGTGACAGTCTCTCCTATTGTTGCATAAACAGTGTAGTAATAAGGAACCACCTTATCGCCCTCCGGAATATCCTCAGTGAAAGAGGTGCCTTTGTAGTTGTCAGCCACCTTCACTGCGCCCGGGTAACGGGTCACGGTATAGCTAAGATTGTCGGTGTCGATATAACCACCGTTAGAACCAACTTCCAAGGCATCCCAGCTCACGATGAATTTGCCATCCTCCTCTTTAAGGACCACATTCTTTACGGCTGCTGGAGTGTCGGCACCTACAAAGCGGGTGAGTTTGGCTTTGGGGCCGGTTCCCTTGTCGTTGCTTACAACCACAGTGAAATCGTACATGCCGGGTTTCTCCACCGTTACATCCACTGAAGCTTCTGCGCCTGCCTCCACGTTCCCCTTGGCGAAGTCAACACCATTGATGCGGACCGTATAGCCTAACGTGCCGGTGAGTTCTTTTTCATCGAAAGTCTTGGTGGGGGCGGTGAATTTGATTTTACCGCTGAGGGCGGGGCCATTGAACTCGGCTGTCACATTCTCAGGAGCGCCGGGAGCTTCAAGGCTCGATGTGAGCTGCGGAACCCACAGACCGGCAACCTGCTCTCCGCCGGGAAGGTCGTAAACGAGAGTGGCCTGAGCGGTCTCAGTGTCTATTTCATAAAGCGCACTGCGGTCGATGCCCGGAGTATATACATAATATAATTTTCCTGAATAAGGATCGAATGTCGCTGCCGATAGATAAGCGGGCTTCAATCCGGTGTTGCCCACGAGCGTCATCTCACCCGTGTTCTTATTCACCGTGTAAAGCTTACCGGTCATCTCAATTGCATAAAGCACACCTTCGGGAGAAACCGCACATCCGCTCCATGCGTCGTTAAGTTTCTTTATGGTTGTGCTCTTTCCTGCTTGCGGGTTGAGGATACCGAAATTCATTATCGTCCCCTGAAGACTATAGAAGCAACCGTAGATATTCTCGGTGTTGGGGTCGTAAGACATACAGAGAGCCTGCGAACTCAAATCGCCGTCGGCAATCCCTTCGAGCTCCCAGGTGTCGGTGTTGTAGATATAGGTTGAGGGGAGAACAGTGGCTCCGTCATAAACCACGAAACTGTTCACAATCAGTTTGCCGTCGGCATATACAGCGCCGCCGTTGGCATACATTCTTGAATCCGTGTGCTCGGCTTCCAATTTCGAGGGCACGGAATTGGTGGGGAGAGAATACACGCCAATGTTGGCATTGTAGGAAGGCCATTGCTTAGAGGAGAGCACCACGGCACTCAAAGGAACATTTCCTGCAGAAGCAGCTTTGGGCGTAGCCTGCTTGGCATTCTGATTGGAAATTTTTCCAGTATAAGTGGCGGCTCGTTCAACGGGCGCTACATCCCCCTCTTGCGCCTGATGCATCACAGGAACAGGCCGGAAATCCTTTGGAAGAGCAAATCCGGAACGGCTCCGCTCGGATTGTTTCTTCTCCACCAGTCCTTCTGCAAATAAGACGCCAGTGGTGCCGGTGAGAATCAATCCCATGGCCAGCGTTTTCAATGTAGTTTTTTGCATGTTGGTTAGTATTTGAATGGTTTTTTAACTATTTTCACAAATTTAGCCTATTTGAAAATATTTTTGCTTATCATAGTTTAAGATATGTGTGTTTTTTCTATTTTACAGTTTCTGAAACGGTTATTACTTATTAACGTCTGCTTTTCCAAGCTATTGCGTGCAAAATATGCCCGTCGAAAACGACGGGCATTATCTTATTCTTTCTTCGATGATTTCAAGCTGTCTCTCTTGAGCTTGCTCAAATATTCGGGGGTAACGCCTAAATAGGAAGCTATCACCTTTTGAGGCACATGTTCCAATATTTCCGGGCGGTCGGCAGAGATGCTCCTGTATCGCTCGGCGGCTGTGCCGTTATGTATCGCCTTGTTCTTATGCTCCTGATAGAAGAGTTCGCCGTAGGCATAATCGAGCATCCATAGCGCGAGCTCCTTGCTCTGGTTAATGGCTCGTCGGAAATCGTCGCGCTTTATCACCAACACCTCGCTCTCGCAACACGCCTCTACCTGATAATAGGAGGGCAAATCCATCACGAAGGAATGTTTCGACATGAAAACAGTCCCTTCGAGAGCAAAGCCGAAGGTCCGCTCCCGGTCGCCGTTCATATCCACAAAACGCACTATGCCCCAATTCACAATAAACACATCGGGAACATTATCCCCTACCTTGATTATTACATCTCCCCTTTCGTAAAACTCACTCTTGGCGCAATCTATCAAAAGGTCGATAGCATCGTTTTCAGGCAGGTAACCGAGTTCGTTTTTCAATAGTTCTTTGAGTCTTTCTCTGTCCATCTCTTTATTTTACTCCTCTTTAATCCCAAAATTATATATTTCCAAGCGAATTTGCAAGAACTTACAGATATTTATTAATTTGGGTTAAGCAACTTACTGCTTTTTTTAATTTGGATTAATAAAAAAGCGTGCCGGCATCCCACCGACACGCAATCCATATAATCAAAACTACTTCACTGTATAATCAAAACTACTTCACTGTCTTATTTCACTGCCACCTTCTTGCCATTCACAACATATATGCCGGCTGAAAGGCTTATCTTCTTCTCTCCCTTGAATCCGCGGAGCTGTGCGGCTGCTCGGCCGAGAAGATCATAGACGTTAACGTCGGTTTCGGTTTCGGCATATATTGCCAATCCTCCTTCAACCACGTTGATGCTCACTCCCTGAGCGGCAACTGATTCGATGCCGGTTGAGGTGCCTTTCATTGTGAAATGATGAGTTGCAGAGAGCGATGAGAGATCAAGGAAGTCCTCGCTTTCATAATCATCATGATTCTCCTTTGTGGCCTTCACCTTATACTGCTTGTCGGGCTGAAGCACATTCAAAGTGTATTCACCGTTCTCATCCGTGGTGGTCTTGTAGATCACCTTCTCCGGACTCTCCACCGATACATTCACATCTGCCAAAGGCTCGCCTGTAACAGCATGGGTAACTTTGCCGGTAACTACGGCGATATCTACTACGGTAGTCAACCCAACGGTAATCACATAGTTATCAGTCGAACCGCTTGCCGGCAAATTCTCAAGATTGGAAGAAGTCTTATATTCCAAAGCCCCCTTGCTTTCATACTTGTTATAGTAGTTCAAAGTAGGATAGTCCATAGGAGGATTCGGGATAAAGGACTGTGTCAAAATATCTATCCCTGCTCCGGTATATACAAACGGTTCATCAAACTTCACGGTAAAGAGCACACCGCCATCTTGTTTGCTTATGGTAACAGTGCCGTCATAGGCTTTTTGCATCTCCTCAACATCAGAGAAGGCTGTTTTGCCATTGAACGACGTTTCATCTGTATTCTTGATATATACTTTAAATTCAGCTTCAATAGGAGTGCTGCCTGTATATTTGCCATAATAAGATATGGATTCAATCTTACTGTTTGGAGCAATGCCCCCTTCGATATATGAATCAATCTTATCTTTGGAATAAAGAGTTTCTCTCACGAGGTAGCTTTTACTTGCGGAAGCACCTACCGGCCCATTGCCAGCGCCGGAATCAGGACCAACCATGTAAGATTTGCCCTCGGTTGCTTCCTCTTTTACGGTAAGAACTGCCACATCAGTTGTGACCTTCTTTTCTCCATAAGCCACCTCTGCATAGACCTGATGCTTGCCGGCTTCATACATCATACCTGTCATTTCGAAGATGACGGTTTCTCCGGCTGCTATATCTTCAGTTTCGGCTTTGGCAAATTCCTTGTCATCCACAAACAGAGTCACGCTGTAATCGTCAGCCGCGAGCTTGTCGCCTGCATTGGAAACCTCCACCTTGGCAACGTATGGGTTATTCACAACGGCTGCTGTCGGAAGGTCGGAAGAACCCAATATCAATTCCGGCTCAACGGGAAGGAGGGTGAAGCCGTAAATATCATCAATGTGGATATCGGAGGCTGTGATCTTCACATACCATTCGCCGGCAGGTATATTCTCTACTGCCACGAAGCTTCTCTGATATTTCCCTTCAACTCCTGTATCTTCGGAGGGAAGATAAGCATAGCCGATAGTCTCATCGCTGGAATCAAACGCATTGGTCCACTCAACACGGTCGGCTGAATATTCCACTTTTAAATCATATCGTCTTCCCTCGATATAACCGCTGAGCAGAAGGAGTTCACCCTCTTTCACACTCATTTTTGAAGTGGTGAGAGTGGCTGCGCCTGCAGTGGAACTGATGGCTACTTTATGTCCCTCAGTGGCATATTCTTCTGGCATGGCAGTAAACTCCCATGTTCCTGTCTCAACAAATCCAACCGGAAGCTTTGATTCTTCAAAACCAATGTTAGCCACTCCCTCAGCCGGAACAGCAGCCGTTACGTCAGCCTTGATTGCATCCATCCCTTTGGCGTTGATGCTCATTTTGTTGACAAACACACCGGGGTTATTATTCACTAAAGAGAGAACAACATCCACACTCTCCCCCGGTTGCAATGTCTTGGGACCGGTGAAATCTGAAGTGAAATCGGTGCCCTCAATGGTTATGCCCTCAATTGTTACGGGCGCTACCGGGGCCGTATTCTTCAGGGTTATCGTTTTCTTCTTTTGGCTCTCTTGGGTCACAACACCCATGGTTAAGGTGGCGGTGTAGGCATTCCAACTCGGGGTCATATATTCCTCATCGGTGCCCGTTACCATTAATCCTAATTTCGGTTGGTAGGCCATGAGAGTGAAATAACCCAGATCCACCTGCTTCTTTATATCCTTGTTCATATCATCCACAACGTAGATTTTCTGTCTCGACGAAGTGGTGTTGATAGATATATTGGCGTTAATGGTCATGGTCTTTGTTTCTCCCACCTCAAGAGATTCGGGGAGAGGGGTTGAACCAAAAAAGAGATAGTCATCGTAGGAAATACCGTAAGAGTATCCCTCCGAGGGGTCATAGCAGTGATTGATGGCATAACCCTCATCGCCAACATTCAGCGGACCCTCACCGGTATTGGTCACATCAATCGTATATTTGATATGATAAACTCCGTCAGCATCGGCGTAGGCGTTTTTATCCGTCACCCGGGCATTGCTGAGCGTGAAAGATTTTTCCAATTCAAAATTCACTTCATCAGCTGAGAAATTGTCCACATACACCTTGTCGAGACGCAAGCCGATTCTCTTCCCTTCCTGAGCCGGAATTTCAATCTTTACCCATTCATCGGTTGAAAGTTTGGGGACATCGACATTCAACGTCTCAAAAGAGTAAGCATAGGTGCCATTCTTCTGTTTGATAGTGTAGAACTCTATTGTGCCCGAAGCATCTTTTTGTTTCACATATATGGAAGCTTTTCCAGTCACTTCAGGAGAATAAAGGATATCGTAATAACTTGAGGATTTCTGATTTCCCCCTAAACATCCGCTGCCATCCATACCGCCGTCGGAACTCCACTCGTAGGTTCCGGCTGCGAAGTTGCTTGTCGATCCCCCCGACATAGTCATGCTGTGGAGCCAGCCCTGAGGATGGAAATACTTGTCGGCAGTGTTGATTTCATCATCAAAATTATACTCATAACTTTGAATCACCTCCGCCTGTGCCGTCAGACCCACAAGGCAGAAAGCGGAAAATAGTTGTAGTAATCGTTTTCTCATATCTGATTTGAATGATTAGGTGTTGCCCTTATTGATTAGTAATTGCAAAGAAAATTCGTAATATTATCGGCAATTTTCCATTGTAACTATTGAAATCTTTACATTTGTAGCAAATTTATCTCTTTTATGTAGAAAAATTCTTAATATAGATTAATATCGGCCAAAAATATCAGCCAAGTTTGCGATTAGTGCTGCCGTCAGCATAATTTGTTCATGCTCTAATAGTGCGTGCTTACCGGCGGAGCCGGTTAAATTCTTATTAACCTCGGGTTGGCGACCGTAGGGAGCTACCCGAGGTCTCCAGTCTTGTCCTACCTTACTTACCGGCGGAGCCGGTTACATCATTATGCCCGAGGGTTTACTCTGCCTACGGTAATGCAACCCGCGCTGCGGGTAGGTGGGGGAGGTGGCTCTGATGCCCCCGGTAGCCTCCCTACGGTCGGCAACCAGGGGTTAATAATGATTTAACCGGCTCCGCCGGTATAATATTGCATAATCCCCGTTTTTTTATTAATTTTGCGCAAAACAAAAAAGCATTTATGGCAAATCACGAATTGACAGAACAGGAAATAGTAAGACGCAACAGTATGCAGGCTCTCCGCGACCGCGGAATAGAGCCCTACCCTGCTGCCGCATATGTAGTTACAGGCCATACAGCCGAAATCAAGGAAA
>CAZXGU010000076.1:0-14418 GCA_964640375.1 uncultured Sangeribacter sp.
ATTAATAGGTCTAATTATAGCCAAACTCCTAAATCGTATGGATACTATTCAGAAGCTCCAAAGCAACCGAGTCCCGTGAAGGAGAATACCATAAAGAAAAGTCCAGAGAAAAAGGAGAAAAGGGAGAGTTCGCAGCCTAAAGTGATATCCACTGAGATTTGTCTATATGCTTCTATCGATGCACTATCTCCAATTCCTGAATTCAAAAAAGTTTCAAATGTTGAATCGGAAAATAAGATATTCATGCTGAAGTTAAGAACAGCAGATGATAATATAGCAACATATGATATGGCTCCTAATATTAGTCAGGATAGGTTGAAGGCAGTAATAGCTGATCGAAACACTTATCTTCCCTCAACATTCTGTGAAATTGTAGGGGTTTCCGGCAGCCCTACAAGGATTACAGTGGTTGAATTGGGAACCGCCAAGAAAAATGCAGAGGGAAAGTGGCTTGTAGGTACACGAATGAAGCTAAAGTTAGATTAACTTATGTCCGAAAATTATGAGAATACCCAAGTAGAAGTTTCAGCACCCCAAAAAGTGCTGAAGCTTCTACTGAGAGTATTCAATCAAATTAAATATTTTGCAGGTCTCCTCTTGATCGATAATTGGATGAGAAGGATCATGGCTTGGTATGATCTAAGACATCCTAATCCTACTCCAAGAAGAAAAAAATATGATAATTCAAGAGTTAAGGCGCTTCAAAAAGAGATTCTATTTCTGAATGAGGAATGCGATAGATTAGAAGGGGAAGTCTCTAAAGAAAAAGAAACGATTTCTACTCTGCATCAAAACCAGGAAGAGGCAAAAAGAAAATATCAAACTCTTCAGCAGGAAATCGAGCAATATCAGAAAGAGGCTTTGATTATCCAGTCCGAAAAGCTTGGGATGGAGAGGGACTTGGAAAAATTAAAGGGAGAAATAACTCGGCTTTTAGGGAAATGTATCCCCGACACAGAGATACCTGCGATGATATATTATGGGACAGGAGATGCGCAGGGATTAAACATAAGAAAAGTGACCGTAGTGGCATCGGACACTTCCACCTATAGGCTGACTACCTTTCAGGGAGATTCGTCTAAAGCCTATTTTGAGCCTATTCTGGGATCCCATACAAAGGATGTCATCGCAAATCGCAACGTTACGCTATTAGCGTGTGAGATCGTTAGCATTGCAGCTAATCCTTCTTCAATTGAAGTTATTGAGCCAGGGGAGGCGGTTAAAGAGAATAATAAGTGGCGAGTAGTTAAGAAATCAAAAGTAAAAATAGTATGAGCATACTAATTATATTTATTGCAATTGTAGTAGCTTTACAAATAGGTTTATTTTGTAAAACTTGGAAACTGATTGATAAGTTAAAAAGAGTGTTGGCGGGGAATTTCTCCACTCTTTATTTGGAGGATGCCTACACTGTTATTCGCTATAGCTATCCCGGAAAAGAAGGGAAAACACTGGGTAAGGATACTGTAACAGAAAATATAGAAAAGTCGATTAACACCTACCTTATGAAAAATAGAGGTGCAGTAAGCGACTTTGCTCTCATAAAGGATATAGTGGAACGAAATTGTGATACCTTAGAAGCAGAAGTCAGTTCACAGACTCCGCTTCCACTATATTTAGGATTGATGGGAACTGTATTGGGAATAATTGTTGGTCTCATTACTATTACAGTCAATGGTGGATTCTCCAATATTGAGAATGTCATAGAAATTCTAATGACAGATGTAGCCATAGCGATGATCGCAAGTTTCTTAGGAATAGGACTCACCACATGGACTCTTTGGAATTCAAAAAGATGCAAAGTAACAGTAGAAGATAATAAGAACAGGTTCTATACCTGGATCCAAACAAATTTGCTACCGGTTATTTCTAAAAGTGCAGTAAGCGCTATTACTTTACTCCAAAAGAATCTTACACGGTTTAATGAAACTTTCTCTGTGACCGTGGAACGTTTGGAGGAAAAGATGGGTGACGTTGGAGATGTCTATGATTCCCAGTTAGAGATATTAAAAAGAATAGAGGCCATTGATGTGAATAGAATGGCCATGGCCAATGTCAAGATCTTAAAGGCTTTGGACGGTTCGATGGGTAGCTTAGATCATTTCTCTCAGTATCTCGGAAGCGTGACAGAGTATTTGAATGCGGTGAGAGATTTGAACGCTAAACTGGATGAACATCTTGAGCGAACAGAAACCCTTTCCGTTGTTTCAAATTTTTATAAGAAACAGATGGGTGAAATAGAATTGCGTCAAGATGCTATTCGTCAGGCCGTGGTTGGGGTTGATGATGTGATGCGATCAGCATTGGCGTCTCTCCAGAATAATAGCGAACAAGGATTAAAAGCATTGCAGGAAGCGTTTGTGACGCAAATGACATCGATGCAAGAAATGATTTCGACTCAGACGAAGCAACTTGCCTCGCAGATGAATCAGTTGCCTGAGATTGTAGAAAAATTAAAGGAAATTTCGGCCATTCCTTCTAAATTGGATAAGTTGATTAACCGAATAGAAGGTTCAAATGATAAACTTGTAAAACATGTGACTCAAACCGTAAAATCGTCAAAAGATACCGGTCTCATAGTCCCCTCTGGTGGAGCCGGTGTCCACTCAACGGAAGGGAAGATGAATCCATTCTTTAAATGGGCGGTAGTAGCCGTATTGGCGGTGCTTGCTCTGGTATCGATTGCAAATCTTTCCGTGAACATCATATCAATGGAAACTTTAAAGAATAGCCAACAGAAGTATGAGGAATGGGACGATGAGATGATTGAATTGAGTAATGAAAGGAGCGTAAGTTCTGTTTCTCCTCAAACTGATAAAAGTCCTACCGACGAGGGTGTTATTAAAGGAACCGGCCAGGTTGCCCCTTCCACGCCAAATGACGTGGCTTCATCTTCTGACTCTACTAAGGTCAATAAAAAAATGAGCCCTGCCTCCTCTGTTCGCTCAAACCGGCAAAAACCCTCCAATTATAATAGATAAGTACATGGCACAGAAACAAGAATCATATTTCTGGACAAGTTATTCCGACCTTATGACAAGTCTATTCTTTGTCATGCTCGTCCTTTTCGTTTTGGCATGTGCTATGTTGAAGAATAAAATAGATGAGATTGAGCGTCAAAAGGAGGCAACCGAAAAAGAAATTGCGAAAATCAGAGAGATTGAAGAATCAATCCAGGCTATTGATTCCACATATTTCGAATATAATCCACAGCACAAGAAGCATATTCTAAAAATTAATGTTCAATTTCAAAAGAATAGCTATGACTTATCGGATATTCCCGAATATCAGCAGAATCAATTAATCAAGGCAGGACATTCGATTTCAAGGTTTATGGATGAATCTTCTAAAGATATAAAGTATTTGTTGATTATCGAAGGACAGTCTTCAAAAGATAATTTTGCTGGAAATGATATGTTGAGTTTCAATAGGGCCAATTCGTTGAAGAATTTCTGGAAACGTCAGAACATTAATTTTGGAAATAAATGTGAAGTTATAGTGAGTGGAAGTGGCCAAAATGGTGTTTTGAGATCCATGCCCGATAATGCGGCTAATGAAAAGAACCAACGATTCCTTATTCATATCATACCGAAACCCGGGGTGATTGAAAGAATAGAAAAGGAAACAAAAGATAAGAATTAAAACTGTTACCAATCATGAAGATGAAAAGATTATCTCTACTTATAGGATTAGTTGGCCTCCTTCTTACTTCCATGCTAACTGCGTGTGGAGGTAGTTCAGAGGATCGTCCTAAGCTCAGTCCCGAGCAGATTGAATCAAAATTTGCATCCGGTGTGGTGCTTGTAAAGACAACTTTTTTTTATACCATTTCATTCAACGGAGGTCAGGAGTTCTATTTCACGGGTATAGATGCGAATGGTGAACCGGAGAATTTAACTCTCGACCCAAGTGAAGTAACCCCAATGGTAGCCTTTGGCACAGGTTTCTTTGTTTCCAAAGATGGAATGATAGCTACTAACTCCCATGTGGTCTCACCTGGAGTGGACATATCGGCTGCGCGCTCCAGTATTATTGAGGGGTTTAGAAATCTGGCAAACGAAATGTCAAAAGGCATAAATGATATAAATGAGCGTTTAGGACTGCTGCAACTTGCCGCAGTTTCAGCCGAAACCTATTCGGAACAAGCCCAGTATCAACAGATGTATAACGAGCTTGTTAAGGAAAGAGATTCTGCCCAAGAAACCGTTAATCTCATTCATTCCCTGGGCGGAATGGATTATGAAGCCGTTTTACATAGCGATATAGGGGTAGCTTATAACGATACGCATGTCACAAATATTACTGATTTCCATGATTGCGTATTATTAAGTGATGATTCCGCTCACGATTTAGCTTTAATTCAATTGAAGGATAAGACTACACCTGAAAAGAAACACGTTTTTAAGGTGCCTAAGGGGAAAGACGACAATAGCTCAGATAATGAAAATTCCGAACTCTCATCAAAGAGAGGAATAAAAGTTGGCAAAAAGCTCTATATGATAGGCTTTAATTTAGGACCAACTCTTGCATTAACTAACCAAGGCGTTAAGGCGCAAGTCACATCCGGTGACGTTTCGCAAAACACCGACGACAATCAAATAATGTACACTATTCCTGCTTTACACGGTTCGAGCGGTAGTCCTGTAATAGATGTGTATGGGAAGTTGGTGGCCATCAATTACGCGGGATTGGATGGTACTCAAAGTTTTAATTATGGAATAAAGGTCTCATGCTTGAGAAAACTTCTAAATCAACTAAAGGATAATTAATATTAAAATGGTCGAGCTTGGGGTAGCCTTAACGTAATACCGGCTCGACTCTTCTATTTAAACCTAAACAATACTCTCATGACACGCATAAAAATTGTCTTAACAATAGTTTTGATGTCAGCAATCAATATTATAGGCTTTGATTGTGGAGCTCAAAAACCGGTAAAGTTGAAGATAAATAATTGGTATGGCTTTGCTAATGAGTCTGGTGAAAAAGATTTCGAGGTAACGTTCCCAGGACACACTTCTCATGATATCTATTCTATGATGGCCATTAATATCGGATTATGTTATTATGAACCAGATGATGTTATGTATGGGGTGGAGGATAAATTAATATGTGTGGTGGGTAGTAACAATAATTTTTGTCAGAATGGCTTCCAAACATGGACTGGGAAATATACCCTTAGATTCATGATTAAGGATGGTAAGGTTCTTGTGCTATGTCCTTCTATTAAACAAATTACCCAAAATGGGGTGGAGCTGTTAAAACAGAAGAAAATGTCTTTCACTGATTTCATTTCTACCTATTGGTATGATAAGGATAATGGGGATTTCAATGAAACGGAGGCTCATAATATGGATAGATGTGAGAATGAGATGGCAAGAATAATTAATATGATCTTAGGGCTCATCCCTGTTAATGCTAAAGCACAAGATTGGATGTACTCTGAATAATGTATGCTGTTTATACTATCCATCCCTAAATGGCTTAAAATTTCGGGGCTGTTTACCACGATTCTTAAAATTATAGGAATCCTGATAATCCTTAGGGCTTTGTTTGCTTGGTTTTAATTGTTCCGAGTAATAAGACTTGCCACAAGGTAATAGAAACAATGATTTTCTCAACCTTTCAGTCTTTCCTTCCTTTTTCTTCCTTTTTTCATTGCAAGGTTGCAGAAATTAGGAGGGTGTGGATGAATTTACTTATATTTGCGCTGCGATTCTTAAAGCGGGCTCGTTTTATCTTCCTGGCCTGTTTACCTTTTGGGACTCGGATGTATATAATCATTGAAAGATGAGTAATCTCGGTCAGTAGGATAAGAGGCTTCTTTTTCCGTAGGATGAGAAACATCTTTCAATAGGAGTATAACCATCCTGGATTTTATCTTTATTTCACTTTTAAAACCCCTTAATTATGAAATTACGTAGTTTTACTGTCTTGATTTTTGCTGCTACATTTTTGTTCCCTTCCTTGATTTCGGTGGCTAAGGAGCCTAAACGTCCGGATTCATACGCTTATACACGTGGCGTGGAAGCGGTGGAGGCTGATAATTTGGAGGAAGCGGAGGAATGGATGCTTCGCGAACTTAAGGATAATCCCAATAATGGTTATGCCTATCTTTATATGTCGGCCATTTACCATTCTAAGGAGAAAATGGGGGAGGCCCTGAATGCTGCTGAGAAAGCGATAAAGATGGTTCCGAAAAAGGATAAGGAGTGGTCGGCTGCCACTTATCTCTGCCGGGCTAATCTCAATTTGGAGATGGGCGACACTGTGAAAGGGCTGGTAGATTATGGCCGTGCACTCAATATTGACCCTAACCGTCAGAATGCCTTGCGCCAGAGAGGGGATGTCTATTTTGAATTGGGAGAGTATGCTCTTTCAGATGCTGATTTCCGTAAGTTGACTGAAGTAGATCCGGGGGGTGCGCTGGGCTACATGGGGTTGGGACGCAATGCACTTCGACAGGATAAACTTGACGAGGCCCTTAAGCAGTTCAATAAGGCTGTGGTGCTTGATCCTGAATATGATTCAGGATATTCTTTCCGTGCGGAGACTTATTTAAAAATGAAGAAGTGGAACGAGGCTGCCGATGATCTCATAAAGGCACTCAACCTCACAGGCGACACCAAGGCCTTTTATCTGATGCTTGATTTCCCGAAGGAGGGGGTGAGGGAGATGAAAGCTAAATTGAAGGTGATGATGGCTAAGGAGCCGGCTGAATCGGCATGGCCTTTTTATTACGCGGCCCTCATTGAGCGACAGAAAGATTATAAAGAAGCGGTGGGATATTATGAAAAGGCTTTCTCCATTGATGGGTCTCCTGTATTGCTCTACTATGCAGCTAACTGCGCGGAAAGCGGAAAACTCCACCATAAAGCGCTCGATTTGATTGAGCGTGCCATTTCCTTGAATCCTAATGATGCTGATTACCTGAAAGCACGTGGCGGCATCTTGGATAGTTTAGGCCGGTATGAGGAGGCTATGCAGGACTGGGATAAGTATGTTGAGCTGAATCCCGCCGAACCTCTGGCTTATGCTTTGAGGGGGGAGGGTAATATGCGACTCAGACGTTTTGACGAGGCTGCTGAAGATTTCACAATGGCAGGTGCCGTCCTTCCGGCTTTTCTTGAGGATGATTATGGTCTTATGAAGCGTGGCGACGCTTATTTATTGGCTGGGAAGAAGGCTGAGGCCGAGGCCGATTATAGAAAGATGATTGCGACAGCTCCGGATACTCTTTCTGTTTCTCGTCCTTGCCTGCCGTTCGCATATTCAGGTCTCGGGGATAGGGAGAAGGCTTTGGAGACGATGCAATATATCGTGGATAACGATACCACAGATCGGGTAGGGAATCTCTATAATTTGGCATGTCAGTATGCCAGATTGGGGATGAACGAGGAAGCTGTAAAGGAGCTCCGCAATTGCATTGAGGAGGGGTATAAGGATGTGGTTCATATTGAAGTGGATTATGATCTCGACCCTCTGCGTGAGATGCTGGAGTTTAAAGCTTTGGTTGATGAGCTTAAAAAGCGTAATGCTGCCGAAGATGATGATGCTTTTGCTGGTGCTGTTACGGAGGATATAGGACGAGAAGAAACTGTGGAAATCCCTTTCACTAAGGAATATGGCGTGACAAAAGTGAAATGTGAAATCAATGAATTGCCGCTCTATTTTGTGTTCGACACCGGGGCTTCGGATGTGACATTGTCGATGGTGGAGGCCAACTTCATGTTGAAGAATGAATATATCAAGCCTACGGATGTGGTTGGCACTTCTCGCTATATTGATGCCAACGGGGATGTGAGCGAGGGCACGACAATCAATCTGCGGAAGGTGAATTTCGGAGGTCTGGAGCTGGATAATGTCCGCGCCTCGGTGGTAAGGAATCAGAAGGCTCCTCTTCTGCTCGGACAGTCAGTGCTCGGACGCCTCGGCAAGATTGAGATTGATAATAATAATCAGAAATTGAAAATCACCCATCGGGTGAAATGATGGGTTGCCGATTTCATCTCAATTATTCAGGAAAGGAAATAAACGCCGAATGCGGTGGGTCATCACGACTCACCGCATTCGAATGTTTTCCATAATACTTTACTAAACTAACCTAACATCATGAAACGATTTACTTTTCATCTATTATAACGCTGTTACGGAGAAAAAGTTTTAGATTTCCCTGATATTTATAATGCCTTTCCCTATCGACTGGCCATCATATACAAGTGTGGAGCCCGATATTTGATCCGGAAGTAGTTCCTTCAGATATTTTATATTGTTGAGAAAGGATGCCTGAAAAGTGCGCCCAGCCTTTATTTCGTAAAGATGCAGCTTCCCTTTTTCCGGATATAACACATCCACTTCTCTTCCGGAGTGTTCACGATAGAAGCAAAGATTCGGGTCTTTACCCAAGTTATACCTTTTCTTCATTAATTCAGCCACTGCTAAATTCTCAAAAATGGCTCCACGCAAGGGGTAGGTGGCGAGCTGTTCGGCAGTTTCGATTCCAAGAAGATAACATACTAACCCGGTATCGCAGAAATAAATCTTGGGCATCTTTGTGAGTCGCTTGGAAATATTGTTATAGTAGGGACGCAGAGGAAAAATCAGATATGCCGTCTCCAATATTGATATCCACTGCTGGATTGTAGGCACCGACACTCCCACTTCAGTGGCTATACTCGAAGCGTTTACTTCCGATCCTACTCTTCCGGCCATCATACGACAGAATAAATCGAACTTTTCAAGATTCTGAACTTTTAATAAATCTCTTATATCCCGCTCGATATAGGTGTTAAAATAGTTTTTATAAAAGACGTCTTCAAAAATCCCATTGCATATTACTCCGGGATAAGCACCACGCCAAAGGAGTGTGTCTGTCTCCACATCGCGTCTCTTTTCTCCCAATTCTTCAAGAGAAAAGGGGGTAAGGGTGAATGTTGCAACCCGTCCGGCAAGCGATTGGCAGGCTGTCTGCATAAGAGTGAAATTACTACTGCCTGTAAGAATATAGCGTAATGAAGGATCGGCATCCACTCGGGCTTGAATATTAGAAAGGAGTTCAGGCGCGTTTTGAACTTCATCAATAATAGCCGGTGAGCCTAAGGTATCTAACAGGTAATTGGGGTCAGTTTTTGCAAGAGTCCGATTCCCGGTCTCTTCAAGATTTATGAAGGAGGCTTCGGGGAAGAGATGTTTGCATAGAGTCGTTTTCCCCACTTGCCGTGCTCCTGTAATAAGGAGAACCGGATAAAAAGGCAAAACCCTTTCTATTTCGGCAGTTATGGTTCGCTTTATGTATTCCATATCCTTTAGTTTGCTGTTTAATCACAAAGATAGTGAAATATTAAAGTAAAAACAATAAAATGGATGAAATTTTAAAGTAATAATGGAAAAATACATGAAATTTTAAAGTACTACTTTAAAATTTCATGTATTTGACTCTTGGAGGAGATTATAGTATGTTCACATTAACGCCGAATGCGGTGGGTCATCACGACTCACCGCATTCGAATGTTTTCCATAATACTTTACTAAACTAACCTAACATCATGAAACGATTTACTTTTCATCTATTATAACGCTGTTACGAAGAAAAAGTTTTGGATTTAGAAAATATTTATTTTTCTTTCAAGTGTGGTGTAGGGATGTTTAAGCTCAAACCAAGAGGCATGGTAAAACGTTTAAAAGAAAAACACTTAAAACCGAAATACTATGAATCGCATGTTATCTATCCTCGGAGGTTTGGCCATTTCAGCCGTGGTTTTCACTGCTTCGGCCGACACTCATCTTTGGCTCACAACTGAGGGAGCCGGTATCGAAGTTTCTTCTGAAAGTAATCATCATGCGCCTCCGCCGCCTCCCCACAGGCACCATAACCATAAAGGTTATTGCAAGGTGTGCAAAAAGAATTATAAAAAGCATTACAAGCAGATGAAAAAAGCAGCCAAAAAGCATCGCAAGGAGATGAAAAAGGCTCAGAAAAAACATCATAAGCATCATTAAACCGGGATTCTCAGAATAGAAAATCCGTCGGTCGAAAGATTGAAATATTTCAGTGTTTATTGCCTTAAATAGGGGAATAAGCACTGAAATATTTCATTTATTAGGATAACAGATTCTATCGTATTAACTTTACGGCGTAAAACAAAGGAGTAAGTAAGTATTGAAAATTAATCGATATTATGTATTATGGAAATCTTGAACAATAAAACTCGTTCTTCTTGGTGTCTTTCTCCTTTCTCATCAGTCGTATAGCCCGCTATACTCCTTCTTCAAAAGAAGAAATCCCCTCAAGAATAACTTTGTTTTATTTTGTTCCTTAATTTTCAACACTTACTTATAAGAAATCACTCGGACACTTAGAGTAACAGCATGACACACTTCCGCCGCTATCTTACATTTTTTCTGGTGGCTGTGAGCGCCGTGATGGCAGCCCACAGCCATAAGAATGTTGCCACAATTAGTGTAAACGGTCGATAGAGCAGGTGAACCGACATGAAGGATAATTTTCACACCCGGCAAATTCTCCCTTCTCACCTTTACGGATCACCAACCTTCCACCGCAACGGGGGCAATTCCCTTGACGAATCTCGCGCGATATGTTGCGGGCTGTCTCTTTGGCATATTCCTTGTGGGTCCGTTTATCTTGACGCCCCTCTAAGGCCACATTGCGGATGCGGTCGGCAATCTCTCGTAAATTGTTGCGAGGAATTATGCGCCGGCGTCGTTCGATCTCCTCTCTGAGTTCATCAAGAGGCGCGACAATCTGTGTTTCATCCAATCTCACCTCTTTCCTTGGTCGCCACCACCTGCGTCTTACTCTTTCATGGGGAATGAAAGTGCGTCGTATATGCTGGTCGGGCAAAAATCTTCGGGGGATGATGATATCTTCGGCTTTGAGGTCGAGGCGCCACGCTTCGGTGAATACCACCACGGAAATAAAGAACCTCTCATCTATATCTTTCAGCACTCGACGCAGAGCCTTTACGTGGGAGGCATTTTGCAGCAGAGGATTATAAAACGAGCGCGAACCGGAAGAGAAGTTCTGACGCCAATACTGCCCGAACTCGCTTCCTGAAATTCGACCCGCCAGACTCTTCGTTTCAATCACGAAAATGCCTCGTGTCGAGACAAGTATATGATCAATTTGCGAAGTGTGATCGCGACTGGTAGGAAGGAGGAGATCATTTAATAAGATATAGTCCCGTTTTTTAAGGCTGTTCAGCACCTTCGCCACGACTTTCTCGCCCCTTCTTCCTTTTCTTGCGGCGCGACCGTTGCGCCAGCGAAGATAGAGGATAAGAACCAGCAAAGCAACCACTAATCCCACCAACACTCCGAATATCAAGCTCCAATTCATAGTTCAAAATTACAAATAAATCCTGAGAAAGACACGAGTTCCGAGAAAATGTGCGAACAAAACATAGTATGTGTTGCAGATGTTATACAAATGTATTACTTTTGTGAAAAATGATTTAGATATGAACACTGCATCAACTTTAAGAAAACAGACATCATTCCGATTAAAAACTGACCTCCTGACCAAGTTACAGGAGGAGGCCAAACGCCATAACAGAAGTTTAAATAATTTAGTGGAGAGTGTGCTCATGGCCTTCGTAGCCGATAAACCTAATAAGACAACCTTAGCGGCCATGAAGGAGGCTGAAAATTCTGAAAATCTTGAAACTTTAGATCTCAAAGATTTTCGGAGTTTCGTAGATTCTCTATGAGACGTATTTGTTCGTTTCGGTACTCATTCCGAACTTTTTGGGAAAGGAAAGAAGAAATAAAACACCAATAATAACCAACACTATATTCGTTAAAACTATTAATTGCTATCCTCGGGTAGGCTCCCTAAGATCGCCAACCCGAGGCTAATAATGCTGCAACCGACTCCGTCGGTAGTAAAGTGCCATGCAGGATGAGACTGGATAGTAGGAGAAAAAGATCTTGCGTGCCATTTTGCGAAGAATCCTAAAAATCCCGCGCTTGGAAAGAAGTAAAGGATAAAGATCTTGCGTGCCATTTTGCGAAAAATCGTTTATAATCCTGCGTACGGAAAAACCGGCGCTTGGAAATAATCCGCTGTCCGGAGAAAATGTACAAAATGTACATAGGTTTTACGAAGAGGAAGGATTAAATTTGCAGAGTTGAAGTAAACTACTATTCAGAACTTTTTAAATTTACTCATTATGAAGAAATACCTAAAACTTCTCTTCGTGGCTCTGTTCGCCACAATGTCTTTAACCCTGACTTCGTGTGGTGACGATGACGACGAACCCGATGGAGGTAATGGAGGGGGCACAGCTTCATCCTCTTTCACTATCGACGGAATAGCATTTGGTACAAGTCAGGATTGGACCGATGTGCAAAATATCGGGGCTCAGGACGTAGCTTTATTCCAAGCTCAACTTTCCACTTCTAAAGGCCAATACCCATGGATTGAAATGCACATCGATACAAAAGCAGTGACTTCCTCCTCAAAGGGTAAGAAGCTTGATATCAAATCTTCCGATGTGAAATACTTCACATCTCAATCAAATGTTACAAAATATGATGACGAAGCCGGTGGAAGTATAATGGTTCAGGATTTCAATTCTTCCGTTATCACTTTGCGATTTGAAAACTACAAACTTTCAAATGGAAGCAAAAGCATAGTTTTAAACGGCTCTCTGAAATTTGACCATACCCAGTATTAATACTCTTAGTATAATTCTAATAAAGGACTCCTCTGAGATCAACCCCAAAGTTTCTGACAACTTTGGGGTATGTTTTTTTATCTATTCCAATTGAATAAATCATGCGAAAAATCCTGTCATATCCAGCGTGCTTGTAAAAGCTTCGAAATCCAGCGTACGGACTTTTTCCTTTCTTTCGCTGTTTTTTAATCGCTTACGGGAAAAGAAAAACGCTCAAGCACAGACTTTTTATCGCAAGCGATGCCACGGAATTGACAGAATTGCACGGAATTAGACATCTCCTTTTCTCCTTTTCTCGGCGAGAGATTATTTTGTCAACCCGGACTCCGGGTCTCGGCGAGAGATTATTTTGTCAGCCCGAACACCGGGACTCTCGCAGAGTAAAAGAGTAAAAGAGAAAAAGATCTTGCGTGCCATTTTGCGAAGAATCGTTTAAAATCCTGCGTACGGAAAAAATCCCGCGTACGGAAAAAAATCCAGCGTCCGGAAAAAATGTACAAAATGTACATAGGTTTAACGGAGGGGATAGATTATATTTGCAATATAAAAAGGATAGGAGTTCAAGCGAGATATTCCTCCGATATCCGATTTTGAGGCAAGGTGAAAGAAAAATCAACTCACTCAGGAGCGTTTTCAAATAAAATTTGCTATATTTGCAGTTGAGAAGGCCTTAAAAGGTCTTTGAAGACATAATGAGAAAGCGTTTTAGCGAATCACTTACATGAATCTGGACAATTCAGCCCAAGTTGATAAGCAAGAATACGCTCTGCTCGGTCGTGACTATATTGATTCCACCAATATATACCGACTGAGAGTGAGTTGTTTTTGCGTAATCCACTTGGGAGGCAGTCCAGAGCCAATGTAAGGGATTAACTAAAGATAGCTCACTCTTTTTTGTTATGGCTAAGACTCTTTGCAGGAGCGGATTATGGAGAGGAGTCGTCCCGGCCCCTGAAGAATAATTCCTACGGAGGCGGGGACGCCTCCGCTCCATAAAACCCCGTCCTTGTGGATTGATGGTAAGTTGTAGCATCTTTCCGAGATCTTTCCAAAAGCAACGCTTTTAGTTTGGGAATAGGAAAAGATTAAGAGTTCTGCGAACGTACTGAGATTGTTCTTTCCAATTCTGCGAGCACAACTAACTTTGAATTAAAGAGCAATAAAATATTAACCAACTTAAATATCATAAAATGAAAAAATATCTTTTATTCCTTTTTGTGATGCTTTCCTCAGTGATGGCATTTTCACAAACTTCTTTTAGGAGCGAGGCCGACCTTAAGAGTTTTATGCAACGTCGTCCTGTTTTTAAAAGTAATGAATCGAGCATGGAGGTGACACTCAACTATACTCCCTCGTCAGGCTATTTCTTGGAACTCAGTTCAGGCAAGAAATTAAGGATTGTAGATGTTTCTCTAAATCCCTCTCGCCCTACAGCCGCAATGTTGGGAGTGGAATGGTTGAGCGAGCCGGCACCATTGGTGATCGACCTTCAAAATAATAAGTATATGTTTTTGCCACCCATACCGGGAGAAGAGAATATAAGTTATGACAGCAACGGGCGCCTTCGTGTCGGTCGCACAGGTCGCACCAACTGGATGCGTCTTTCAATGGGATGGGACGGCGTGCAATTCACTCCATGCGACGACAAACCGAAGCCCGAATATTTCAATTTTGTAAAGTTTAAGAACTAAGAGGGTAGTCAAGGCGCAGTCGCAGATTGAGGAGC
>CAZXGU010000077.1:0-14418 GCA_964640375.1 uncultured Sangeribacter sp.
GAGACAAAGGCTCAGTGGGAAACCCGCGTAAATGATGCCAACCGCAAAAAGATGGCCAAGACATCGACGACATATTCAGAATCCTGCCGTGACCACGCTCGGAAAATCTTCGGGCAAACGTGCGGCTCAACATCGTCACGGCACGCACATGAAGATCGATGAAACATTCTATCTTCCGCTCGGCAGTCTCGGTGAGAAGCTGAAAGGAGAATATGCCGGCATTGTTGATGAGATAATCCGGATTCAGATTCTGGGAGTCAAGGAAAGCCAAGATTTTTTCCACACAATCGAACACCGTGAGGTCGCAAAAGAAAGGATAGGTAGCCACATTAAAATCCTTTGCTATTTCCTGCGCACAATTTTCAAGAGAATCCTGATTGCTGATCATCACCAATCCGCATCCTCTGCGAGCCAATTCCCGGCAGAAACAAAGTCCTATTCCGCTGCTGGCTCCCGTCACCACTGCTAATCGCCCCTCTAAATCTCTTTTCATGCCTGACGGTTTTTAATTTTCTCAATCTCCCGTTTGATCTTAGGAGTCAACTCCTCGCAGCAATGTTTATGACAAGCCATCTCGCGGGAATACATCCTGGCGATACAATAATTCACATGGTCGCAGCTGCATTTATGAGTCTGGTCGTCACGCATCTTATTCACCATATCCGGCTCATTGAGGAGAGCACGTCCCATCTGCACGAAATCGAAATCTTCTTCGTCGAGCACACGGTCGGCCGTGGCGCGTCCCACCACGCCCCCTACATATATCAGAGGCAACTTCAACTCACGGCGGAAAATACGGGCATCGTCAAGGAAATATAGATCTTTATATGGTTCCTTTGGAATCATCATTCCGCCCGCCATCCGCACCCCGTATTTGAGCCAAAGCTGCTTCATATAATAGGTCATGGAATATATAGGCATCTCACCGCGCATCACATACATCGGCGCCTTGCTCACGAATCCGCCCGAGAGCACCATGGCATGGACCCCGGCCCGTTCTATCTCCCGTGCCACACGGAGACAATCCTCAATCTCGAGCCCCCCTTTGAAACCGTCGCGCATATTGGTCTTGACAATCACCCCCATGTCGCTTTCGGCAGCTTTCATACATTCTTCGAGGCAAAGATTCATGAAGCTCATTCTGTTTTGGAGTGAGCCGCCATATTCATCCCGGCGATGATTGGTATAAGGGGAAAGGAACTGAGAGATAAGATAGCCATGGCCGGCATGAACTTCAACGCAGTCGAAACCGGCATCGCGAGCCGTGCGGACGGCATCGCCGAAATGGCGTGCAATCTGCTTGATTTCATCCTTCTTCAGTCCGCGCGCCCATGTTGGAGAATAGAGATTGAAACCGGTTGAAGCGGCCACGGGGGTGCCTCCGGCTGTTTTGCGATGTGTCATGTTGCCGCAATGGCCTATCTGGATTGAGGCTTTGGCACCGCGTGCGTGTATTCCGTCGGTTATTTCGCGCAGCTCCGGCACAATCTGGGGACGCAACCAGAGCTGAGTGTCGAAGGATAGCGCCGAGCGGCACACTCCGGCGTAGGCAAGCGTGGTCATACCCACTCCCCCGGCAGCAACCGAGAAATGATAATCTCGAAGCATCGGGGTGGGACCGTTATCTTTTCCCATCCCCTCGAAGGCAGCCGACCGGATGGTGCGGTTGCGCAATTCCACCGGCCCAAGCCGACCGGGAGTGAATAATTTCATATTTTCAGAATATAAAAGGTATGATATATTTTCTGCGCAATCCGCTGTATTCCTCCCCAAACTCTGAGAGATAGCGGCGATGAATGGAACGAGCACGCGGGGCAAGATTGGCAAATGTCCAGAGGGCAAAGGCAAATCCACCCAAACTCCATGTCAGGATAGCATATCCGCTCCATTCCACAAATTCTCCGAAATAATTGGCCGACGATACGTAACGATACATTCCGCCGCGCGGAATATAATGGCGAGTGTCGCCCGGTTTGCGGAGATTGCGGATTATATGGTCGGAATGGAGGTTTATCCCCATTCCTATGAAGAAGATTATTGTGCCTATAATGAATTGAGGGGAGAGAAGCCAATCGGGTGAATAAAGCCCTTCGGGAGCCACATAGAAAATCCAACCGCCTATCATGTAGGCATTCACCAAATTGAATATCACCCCCATAAGGATAATACACAAAGGCATCTTCCCCTTCCCTTTTATCAGGAAAGGAAATATGAAACTCCTCTGAAAATAATGGAGCATAAAGAGGGAGGCCATGACAGCCGGGGCAGCCTCGGCGCGCCGCGAACTCAGAAGCCAGAGAAGAAGCATTGCTATAAACACCGGCGACTCCATGAGAATCCACCCTAACCGGTTGCCGACAACGGGTCCCCATCGGCGGTCGTACATCATGCCGTAGCCGGCGGTGATGTTCAACAGCGTGGCGAACACAAGCACCGCAAGTCCTATCATGGTCCAAACCACCGCATAATAAACGGTGGGGGTAAAAAGTGATTCCATTATTTGCAAAATTTTTCCAAATTTACACAAATAACCCGAAACAGCCAAACAATTTGGTCGTTTCGGATTATTTTAGGTAGATTTGGAACTTTTTTTAGTTCCTCATCACTACAATCTCCACAGTTCCTGCCGTGGCAGAGAGTTTGTAAAATCCGTTTTTCACCTGTTCCCCTTTATTATTGAGCAGGTTCCAACGTGCCACTCCGCTTGGGTCGGCGATGATTGTGGTTATCTCTTCTCCTGATATATTTTCTATTTTAACCACCTCTTGGGGGTTGAGGCCTCTAACCGCCACAGGACCCATGTAATCGGGAGTTACTTCGCGCGGAGAAACCGACATGGGAAGGACTTTTATATTGCCGGTGCCGTCGGGCCAAACCTCGGCTAATCCCTCCTGAGTGGATATCAACACCGAGCGGCTTTCCGGATTCCATATAATTCCGTAGGCAGTGTCGTGGGGAAGCGGGGAATTGGAGGTGGTGTAGTGGGCTTCCACTCTCTTTCTATCGGCCGAAACGCACCATACTCCCTGCCCGGTGGTGGTGATCCACATTCTTCCTTCATCATCGAATGTTAGGCCGTTGGTCTTTATGAACGAGAGGGGATTTCCGCCGTTGTTTTCATATTCCACATCTAAGACCATTCCTTTGATTACACCGTTTTTCACCTCCGCAGCGGGATCGAAACAGAGAAGACCTTGCGACTGTCCCACCCATATCAGAGCTGTGGAAGGCTCCTCCTTAAGGAAATTTAATTCTCCGATTATCCATTGCGCGCCATGCTGATCTTCAATATTATATATCAGATCGGTCTCATCATCGGATTTGTAATTGAGAGTTCCTTTATGATTGAGGCGAGCAAGAAAGCGGGGAAAACCGGTGACATACATAAACACCAGGTTCTTCTTTTCGGGATGGGTTGTGGCCACACATTGAATCATTGCGTTGAGCTGCTCATTTCCGGAAGGGACCTCAAAGAAACTCACCCCGTCGATTTGAGAAGCATCACCGGAGGCAAGCACCTTTTCACGGTTTTCACGCGGCCAGAACAAAAGCTGTCCCATTGATTTTTCGTTATCGATGCCGTCGATGTAGTGATATGCAGCCCAAAGGTTTCCATCGCTGTCGAACGACGGCGCCGACAAGGGGGAATAGCCTTTCCATGTGGTCACATCTTCCAACACCGCTTTGAATCCCGGATAGGCAGCCAAGGGGTCGGCCGGGGAACCCAAATGAATGGGGTCGGATTTGGGGTCGCGCATATTGAGAGCAGCCATTCCTCCGAACACAGAGCCCATCCATACATAATCCTGATTTACAGGATCGACGGTCATTCCGCTGGGGTTCTGAATGGGGAAGCGAGCTGCATTGGTTTTATAGAGAGTGTTGAGGTCGGCATTCTCTTCTGCCGAACGCGGCTTGTAATAGGCAGGGTTGGGAAGCGTCCACACTCCCTCCTTACATGCCGAAAGGAGGGGAGGCAGATTCTTTATAATATGTGGAAATGCCCAGCAGTAGCCGTAATTCACGGCCAAGGAGCCATAGGAGGGGGAATAGGCTAAATGAGTGGCCTGCGACACGGCAGGAAGATTGGGACGGATAGCCTCGTTATCGTCGATAAGATAGCGGTTGTCGGAAAGTGTGCCTTGTGAAAAATTTCCTCGGTCGAGATATGTCCAGCATGTGTTGCCATCCCAACTGCCGGCAATAGTTATGGTGCGACTGCTCTCGGGATGATCTTTCCTCACGGTGGAGGTTTTGGTCATCAAATCCTCTGCCAAAGGGTCGCCTTCCATTTTGAGCTGACGGATTTCGCCCGAAGTAAAGAATAACCATCCCTCCTTATTGCGCACAAAGTTCATCTCGTAGGGATTGGAGATTACCGATGTGTTTGCAACCACAGGAATCTGGATACCTTCTATTTCCCGGTAAGCCCATTTTCCGTTGGAGGGGTAAGCAATGTTAAGGGTGTGGTTTCCGTCGGTGCGTTTGTCGGCCAAATAAATGAACGATCCATCTTTGCGCGGCATCAACACCCTGGGGGTGCCGGGCGATGTAGGGGGCCAGAAAGATTTAAATTCAGAGAATGAACGGGGGTATGCGGAGGCGGCCGCTTCAAAGTAGCTACTGCCGTTGAAAAGAATTATCTTGTCGCCGCATGACGCTATATATTTAACTTCAGCTCCCAAATTGGAGAGGGCGAGAGTGGAGCCGTTTTTGCCGTCGATAACCATGTATCCTCCCGGGGTGGCTAACCATATCCGGTTGTCGCTAAGAGTCATGGAGTTGACACGCTGCATGGAGGGATCGGAACTTCTCTTCAGCTCATCGTTATAGATCACCGCGCCGTTATCGCTCACTATATCAAGACCGCCATCCATATAGAGCACAGCGAGGAATCCCCCTTCGGGAGAATATTCGATGGTTCGGACGCTACCTCCGTGCAGGCCGAAATGCTCTTTCATGGGAACAATCCCTTGGGGTGTCACCTTATCGTAAACCAGCAGGGCTGTCACCGGCTCCTTATAGGTTGAAGTGGAGGTGGAGTATAGTTTCTGAAAGACTTGAAAAAATGTGTATCGCTCTGTATCTACTATACGGATCGGACCATTGTCGAATGCAGGATGATTCCTCCAGCGCTCGGCATTGAGAGGGAGTGCGGCAGCCATAACGGCTATCAGAAGCATCAGGGGGGTCGGGAAGAGGCGTCGCAAGCAATCGATAATCTTGTATCTTTGTTTCATCTCTGTTGGGTCGAAAAAATTTATTGATAAGACCCCGCCGGCAGTTTGTGAGACGGGGTCTTAATAATAACGTGTTTATCTTCTATAAATTGCGTTGCATAAGGAGGTTCAGATAATCCTCTTATAATTCATGATTTCTGCGGTCATTGCCGGCGTCACCGGAACGGTTCGACCGCTAAGGCGCACATAGGCTTCCTCCATCCATTGCGGACGGTCGGCATTGACGGTTACCATCGCGCCTTTATATGGGAGAATCTGGATTCGCAGAATCTTTTTCCCTTCGGCATTCTCTTCGGGCACATATTTTATGCAGAGGCGCGCAATGTCGGTGGAAGAAACTTTGGGATTGGGCTCACAGAAGGCATGGTCGAGGATAAATTGCACGTAGGTTCGGTAATGGTCGAGCGTGGGAGATGATATCTGGCGCAGGTCGGCAAGCGTCCGCATGTCGTCGTCGAGACCACGTGCATAGCCGTCGTCGCCCACTCCGAGCAGCAATTCTCCACCTGACCGTGAGTTGAGGAATCCGCAGACAGCTTTAATGATAGCCCATTTCTGCATCTCGGGGTCGGCCACGGTAGTGGCATGAAGGCGGCGGTTGGTGGGCGGGAACACCACGGATGACTTGAATTCAAGGCTGATGCTTTCCATGCCGTAGAAGGTGCGTTCATCGAGGATGGATACATATTCATCTTCTATGCTCAGGGCTCGGGCTATGGCTTGTTTTATGTTGTTGAGCTCCAAGGCGTCGATAATGTCGATGAGACTGTTGGAGGCAGTGACGAGGGCCGAAACCTGCGATGCCACGCCGGCGCCTTTCAGCTTTTGCTCGCTTGAAGAAGTTGAGGATTCTTTCTTGCGGTAGGAACGGAGGGTATCGATAATCTTCTCGCGGCGTGCCACATCCTCCGAACCGTCAAGAGAAGAATCATGGGTCAGGGCCGGGAGGGGACGGTTTTGGGCGAACTGAACCTGCGCATAGAGATAGCGTCGCTCATGCTCCATATAGGCGAGTTCCCTTTTGAGATCGAGCAGTTTGCAGAGCATGGCAGTGCCTGTGATATGTTCCAAGCGAGAACGGCATGAAGACAGGCCGGCTTCGATTACGCGCGCCATCACCGAGACCAAGGGGATGCAGAGCTCGCGGTCGGCAGCCTCAAACTGTAGGCAGCGCCCTTTCTCTTCCACCTCTTTCCCCTCTTCGGCGCAGTCTTCAAGGAATTTTTCAACCAGAATGCGGTCGGCGTCGGAGAAGGTGAAGGGAGGGTCGGGTTCTTCATCGGCAGCATAAAGATCTGCAATTTCAGCATATACATAGAAGGTGTCGAGATCCATTCGCGGGGGTCGGGTATAGAGTCTGACTTCCATCATCCCTTGGGTGTCGAGCAGCGTCTCGAATCGCTCCATCTCTTCGGCATCGAGTTGGGAGAGCTTCCCTTTGTCAATTCCGACGCGCATTCCATCTTCAGTGGTCCATTCGGTTCCGTTGGCGTAGGAGGAGGTGTATCTGGCCAGACGTGTCATCCCGGCATTGGAGGCCACATAGTTACGGTAGAAGTCTTCAAAGGTGTCGATAATTTCAAATGTATAACCGGGCTCGTCGGATATATACACACGCAGGTAATCACCGGTCTTTATCATGTCGCTGAAGGCTGCCGGGATGGGACGTTTCTCCAAGGCGCGGAGCAACACTTTTCCGCTGAGTTGGCGATAGTCGGGATCGATGGTTTCGGCATCAATGCGGAGCCCACGCTTATTGGTTACTTTCACTATAAAGACATCATCGTAGGTGTAGTCGTTAAAGACACGCCGTGTGGAGGGGCTCATCTGGTCCTGGGCTGCTAAAAGGCGACTGGTGATTTGATAAAGTCGCTCGAAATCACCCGCCTTTTCATATTCATTTTTGGGCACAAGCACTTGGAGCATCCCCGGAAGAGTGAATTGCACCTCGGGCTTCATCTTCTCATAATTCACGCGATTCACCACCGCCAAATCCGACATCCCTTCGGGAGGAATTACAAGCAATCCAAGGTTTTCAATATATGCTGCGGATTCACCTTCGGGCAAGGCGTAGAAGCTCATCTGGCAGAATTTCACTACAAAGAGTCCGCATTGGAGCTCGGGGGTTATAATATCGTCCCATGTGAAACCGCATTTTATCATCTCCTTATGACGCACGCAATCGGATACTATTTCATAAAACCTCACCAATTGATTGTCGCGAACCTCTATTCCGCTTTTCATGAGGATATCAACCAATGCCGCTATGAGTCGATGAGGGGTTATGCCGGCTTTGTTAGAGGCAAGGATGGTGGCACAAAAAAGGCGTATCACGGCTGTGGTGTCGTAGCCTGTGTCGGGGTCTTCATAAAAGGGGGTGGAAAATATTTTGTCGGCTATCTCTTCCGAAAGGTCGGTCATGCAATTTAATGTCGAGTCATAGTCGGGATGCTCCTCGGTAGTTATATAATTGTATTGACGGAGATAGTTGAGCAAATTGTCGAAATTATCAAAAATGTAATCTTTCCTGACTTGCAGCCAGAATTGCGGGCGGTTTGAGGCCATAATTAATAAGATTGTTTATAATAAAATTTATGGAAAAAGTTGGAGGAAAACCCGGATAGGTTTTCCTCCACAAATTTACAAAAAAAAGATGACTATTTCTGTCTGCCAATATGTGTTAACATATTTTCATATTTCAGCCTTGCTACATCCTGCTGTGAGCCTTGCAAAATCAGCCTTTTCAGAATGTGAGCATGAACTGGGTCTGTATTCTGTTGTCATGTCCGGAGCCCACATTCCATGTTCCTCTTCGGCCATAGAGATATTCAAGGCCAACCTGAAGATAGGAGGTAATGTTGTAGAATCCATTGGCGGCGAAATAGAATCCATAACGGTAGTCGTTGAAATGGCCCTCTTCAGTGGCATTCTCCATTGCGTAGGGACCCACATTCCATATCCTGGCCTCGGAAACCACGGTGTTGACCTGCCAGCGGGTGTTGAAGTTATATGTCACACCGAAATTCACACCCATCATAGGGTTGGCCGACATCCGTCCCAAATGTTTGCTGCTCGGGGTGAACGAGAGGGGCAGACCCGAGAGATCCTGAATATAGTTTCCTATACCTTTTCCATATATACCTTGGAAATAAAATATCAGAGGCTTGATGGGGTTCCAGTTGCCACTTAACATGAGTCCCCATCCGAAGGCATGGCGTTTGGTGTCGGAAATAACGTCTTGGTAAAGGAACGTACGCATAATTGCGCTGACACGGACACGGTTATATTCCGAAGCGGTCCATTCCACCCACATCGGAAGGTCGGGAATCATCTGCGTATATGCCGTTGGGTTGGTGACGAGCTGCCCCTCAATGTCGGAGGGCCAGTCTTTATAGTCGGGGCCATAGTAACGTCCGGAGGAGTGGTAATAGGTCGGAGTGGCAAAACCTATGGCTCCCCGGAAACCTTTATAGGTCGGGGATATGTAGCTAAGTTCGTAAGCACCGGCATCCACTTCGCCCGAAGGTCCTTCGGTGTCGATTGTAGGTGGCTGTGAGGCCAATCCATCTTTAAAGAGGGTGGTTTTCATGCCGGCAGTAAAACCTCGCCATGACACGTAGGCATCCTTCAGGGCAAGGTTGGTGGAATTGCCGTTCGTACCGAATTTTATATATCCAGTGATCTGGTCGTCGGTTCCGCCGAGTCCGATAACCTGGAAGTCGATGTCGGCATTGAGGGCATTGAGATAGAAGTCGGATCGCTTTCCTGGAACGGAGGGAACGGGAATCGAGTTGGTGGTGAAGTTTATGCCGGCGCCGGTCTGTTCGTAAAGATTGTTGCCTAAGTCAACACCCAAGATGGGATTAACCTGTCCGCCGATGGTGAGGGCAAATTTATGGTCTTCAGTGTGAATGGCAAAATGGGGAACGGGAATCTCTTTATTCCCATGCGGACGATGACGCTTGAACATGTTATGGCGCGTGGAGTCGTTGCGTGCTTTTGAAAAATGAATACGCGTGGAGCTTTTCTCTTTGGAAGAGTCATCTTTTTCCGCCGACACAGAAAAGGAAGTTGAGCCTATCAGGGCAAGAAGAAGCAAGGCATAGTAGTGGCGCATAAATTATTGGTGTTAGGTTTGTATTAATATTTGTTAACGCAAATTTACATTTTAATTTTTGGTTATCCATATAATTTCCTCTCTTTTTTTCACCACCTCGAAAAAAAATGATAACTTTGGATATAATTTGAACTATTCAATGGGAAAATTAGATAAATTAGCGAAATGGGGAGGGAATCTGGAGCAGACGGTGTTGAGCTTGGTTAAGATTCCGCTCATGTCGCGTCGAAGCTCCAAGCTGCCGGATTTTCCTCATGACAGCTCCGAACTGGTTATCCTTGCCAATGGGCCTTCGCTCACAACTACTGTGGAGGCTCACAAGGCTTTTTTGGAGAATAAAACCTTGATGGCGGTGAATCTTTTCGCCACCTCTCCCCTTTTCACAGAGCTTCGGCCGGAGCTCTATATCATAGCCGACCCCCTTTTCTGGATTGTTGATGATAAAAGGGAGGCGGTGTTCGGCTCGTTGGCCCGAAAAACCGACTGGCCGCTTCATCTGTTCGTTCCGGCAAGAGCTCTTTCCGATCCCAAGTGGCGTCCCATTATCGAGAAGAATCCAAATATAACGGTGCATATCTATAACACCACTCCGGTTGAAGGATTCCCCTCTTTCGAGAAATATATTTTCCGTAAGGGTTTGGGGATGCCGCGTCCTCACAATGTGCTGATTCCGGCCATAGCCACTGCTCTGCGCCTCCCTTTCAAGAAAATTTACCTGGCCGGAGCCGACCATTCGTGGCTTCCGGAAATCACGGTCACGGATGATAATGAGGTGTTGATGCACCAAAAGCATTTCTACGACCGGGATTCCTCGAAAGCCGACACAGTGAAGAAAGAGAATCTTGACTCCGCACGGCTCCACACTATCCTTTATCACATGCACGTGGCTTTCAAGGCATATTTCATTTTGCGCGATTATGCGGAGTCGCTGGGCAAGGAAGTGATTAATATCACGCCCGGAAGCTTCATCGATGCTTTTAAAAGAGAAAAATTATGAATAAGGAATATTCCACGGATGGAATCGTGATTCAGGCACGCTCGGGTTCCACCCGGATGCCTGCAAAAATCCTCCTCCCTTTTTCAGGGGAGAAGAGAATAATCGATATCGTGATTGAGAATATCAAGCGCCATTGCCCCGAGATGAGGATTGTGCTGGCCACTACAGTGAACCCGGCCGACGACTGCCTTGAGGAAGTGGCGCGGCAACACGACATAGATTGCTTCCGAGGCAGCGAGGAGAATGTGCTTTCACGTTTCATTGGGGCGGCAGAGAAATTCGGGCTCAAGCGATTAATAAGAGTATGCTCAGATAATCCGTTCCTTGATGCGGCCTCTTTCCGCCGAATGTTTGATGTGCAGAGCGAAACAGATGCAGACTATGTGTGCTATTCTTTCCCCGACGGGCGTCCTACCATAAAATCGCATCTTGGACTCTTCGCCGAGCTCGCCACCACAGATGCCCTGCGCAAGGCGGCTTCAATGACCGATGAGAAACTATATCTCGAACATGTCACTATTTTTCTATATACTCATCCCGATATATTCTCAATCGCACGCATTCCACTCCCCGATTTCCTGAGCCGGCGCACCGACCTGCGTCTTACTCTCGACACTCCTTCCGATTTCAAGCTTCTTAATGAGCTGTCGGAACGACTCAATAAAGAGACCGACGGCTCTATCGAATCGCTCATAGCAATGGTGGATGCCAACCCGGAATATGGAAAGATAATGAAAACCAATATATTAAGCAACGAAAAATGAACGATCCTCAACACACATATATAATTGGCGAGATAGGACAGAACCATAACGGTTCGGTGGATATTGCCAAGCTCATCGTTGATCTTGTGGCTCGTCCGGTGCGTGATGAGGCTTCCGATCTCGACCTCCTTCCCATGGATGCCGTGAAGCTTACCAAGCGCGACCTGAAGGAGGAATTGGCTGCCGAGCAGATGAACCGTCCCTATAATTCTCCCCATTCTTTCGGACGGACCTATGGCGAGCACCGTGCATTCCTCGAACTCTCTGATGAGGAGCATCTCGAAGTGTATCGTCATGCCAAGGAGTTGGGGCTCGATTTTGTGGAGACGCTATGTTCGCCGGGCTGCATGTCACTGCTGAAACTTTTCACTCCCGACCGATTGAAAGTGGCAAGCCGCGACCTTACCAATCTGCCTCTCCTTGAAGCAATGGCTGAAACCAAGATTCCCATTATCCTATCCACGGGAATGGCGGGGAAAAAGGAACTCGATGAGGCTTTGGAGGTGATAACGAAGCATCATTCCGATATTGCCATCCTCCACTGCGTGAGCCAATATCCGACGCGCCCGGATAATCTTAACCTACGCACCATCAACTATCTGCTGCGCAATTATCCGCAATATACCATCGGCTTCTCCGACCATACAATCGGCATTGCGGCTCCGGCAGTGGCGGTGGGAATGGGCGCCAAGATTATCGAGAAGCACATCACAATCGACCGCCACATGAAGGGCACCGACCAGCAAGGCTCGCTTGGTCCTGACGGGGTGAACCGCATGGTGCGCGATATCCGTGTGGCCGAACGTTGGCTGGGTCGCGATGACCTTTATATTGACCCTGCTGTGGAGGCGGCCAAGGTGAAACTCGAACGCTCGATTGCAACCCGACGCGATCTCCCTGCCGGACATATTGTAACCGAAGAGGATATTCACCTCCTCTCCCCTGGCGACGGCTTCAAATGGAGCCAACGCTCTGAGGTGGTAGGCAAGAGACTCAATGCTCCCCTCTCGGCTGATGAAATCATCTATCCAAAATTCCTTGACTAATATCTTATCAAAAGATGCTACCAAAATTGTTTATTACTGATATAGATGGTGTATGGACCGACGGCGGGATGTATTACACCTCCGAAGGCGACATCATGAAACGCTTCTCAGTGAAGGATGGGTGGGGAGTGATTTTCCTCCGTCATCTCAATATCCCGTTGGCCATAATGACAGGCGAAAACACACCCATTGTGGCCCGCAGAGCCGAAAAACTGAAAATCGACCGTTGCTATTTGGGCGTGAAGGATAAGCTGACATTAGCACGTGAAGTCTGCGCCGAGATGGGAATCACCCTCCGCGATGTGGCTTTCATAGGGGATGATATCAACGACCTCCCTCTCCTGCGCGAAGTGGGATTCAGCGGGTGCCCCGACAATACGGCCCCATACGTCAAAGCTAAAGTGCGATATATCGGCAATGTTAAGGGAGGCCATGGGGCTTTCCGCGAATTTGTGGAGACTATCCTTGCATCCGAAGGATTGTTGATGAAAGTGGTTGAAGAATGTGCCACCAAATAAATCCGATCAATTAAAGAAATTTTTCTTTAATTTTATTTGCACAATCCGCGATAATTGATTTCCTTTGCAGTCCATGAATCAATGAGGTTGTTTACACTACTTCAATATAAAATACTTTCTGATGTTAACCGCTCTTGTAATAATCTTTGTAGTTGGCTATCTTGCCATTGCTCTTGAGCATCCTCTGAAAATCGACAAGACAGCTTCGGCCTTAGTGCTCGGCATGTTGATGTGGGTTCTTTATGCTTTGGGAGCTGCTGATATTGTGCCTAAAGTATCGGCAGAACATTTTCACCGGTTCTTGGCCGACAATCCCTCTCTCAATGATGCCTCCCCGGCTCGGCAGGCACTGGAATATGTGCTAAATATCGACATTGTGGAGCATCTTGGCGATATTGCCCAGACCCTCCTTTTCCTTATCGGAGCCATGACTATCGTGGAATTGGTCGATGTCCATGGAGGATTCGGAATAATCACCGACCACATCAACACACGCAATAAACGCAAGTTGCTATGGATCATCGCTTTCACCACCTTCTTCATGTCGGCTATCCTCGACAACCTCACCACTACAATCGTGATGATTCTGCTTCTGCGTAAACTCATTGCCGACAAGCAGGAACGCTGGCTCTATGCCGGGGCCATTGTGTTGGCAGCTAATACGGGTGGTGCTTGGTCGCCTATCGGAGATGTCACTACCATTATGCTTTGGGTGAAAGGAAATGTAACAGCGCCAGCGCTATTATCATATATCTTGCTACCCTCCTTGGTGGCCATGATTTTGCCCACTGCCATTATTGCCCGTTCACTTCACGGCACTCTCGAATCGCAGCCACCTTTTGAAACGGAAAACCGCTTCATTTCTAACGGTGAACGGAAAACAATTTTCTTCCTCGGCGTAGGAGGTCTTATTTTCGTGCCCGTGTTCAAATCTATCACCCATCTTCCTCCCTTCGTCGGAATCCTTTTCGTTTTGGGTTGCCTTTGGGTCTTCACCGAGATATTCTATAACTCGAAGAAGATGTTGGATTCAGCCAAGGAACTTAGGTTGCCAAAGATTATTTCGCGTATCGACATGCCCTCGATTCTCTTCTTCCTGGGAATATTGATGGCAGTGGCTGTGTTGCAATCCACCGGTCTCTTATCGGGTATGGCCAATGTGCTGGATGAGAAGATACATAACATTTATATCATCAACGTGGTGTTAGGTGTGTTGTCCTCCATTGTTGACAATGTGCCTTTGGTAGCCGGTGTGATGGGAATGTATCCGGTAGCCGACCCCGGCACCACGGGATACATGGCCGACTTCGTGATCGACGGCACGTTCTGGGAACTGCTCTCCTACTGTGCCGGAGTTGGTGGTAGCATTTTGATTATCGGTTCGGCCGCCGGTGTTATTGCCATGGGACTGGAAAAGATCAGTTTCGGCTGGTATCTGAAGAAATTCACATGGCTCGCCCTCTTAGGCTACCTCGCCGGCGTCGGCGTCTATATCTTAGAGAAGATGATATTCTGAGACCTACCCTAATTTAGAAAAGAAATAAGAGATGAGATTTATAGGGATAATCCCTTAAATCTCATCTTTCCTATTTCAATAGCTATCGTAGAAATAAAAATTTTAGTATCTTTGCACTTATAATTTCTCCTTACCAGCCCACCTAAATAGCACATCATGAAAACTAACTCACCATATTCAGCCTCCATCACCGGCGGCGGTTTCCTTTTCAATGAGACAA
>CAZXGU010000078.1:0-14340 GCA_964640375.1 uncultured Sangeribacter sp.
CAGCGGCCATCTCATTCTTAAAACTATCGCGAAGCTGTTTCCGCTACGGGCTGTGCCCGGAATTTAAATTATACCGGAATTTAAATTTGCCCGGAATTTAAATTTTAGAAGAAATCGCCTCCGCAATCTCTTTCATCTTTTCAGGATCAGGATTATCTATTTTTGATTTGAAATCCATGTCCCCCTCTTTCTGCAAAGGAACAAGATGAATATGGGCATGGGGCACCTCCAGACCGAGCACCGTCACACCAACCTTGCGACATGGCATAGCTTTCTTTATCCCTTTTGCCACCTTCTTTGCAAAAATCATCATCTCCCCGAGATCTTCATCCGAAATATCAAAGATATAATCCTCCTCCTTCTTAGGAACCACCAATGTGTGTCCCCAATTCACCGGATTAATATCAAGGAAAGCGAAAAACTTATCATTCTCCGCCACCTTATAGCAAGGAATCTCTCCTGCAATAATTTTTGAGAATATAGTCATCGCTTATCAGATTTCAATCTTTACAATCTCGAAATTCATCACTCCGGCAGGTGCCTGCACCTTAACCGTATCCCCCACTTTATGGCCTAAGAGAGCCTGGGCAATAGGGGTATTGGAAGCAATTTTATGCTCGCGGATATTGGCTTCATTTTCTGTAACAATGGTATAAGCCATCGACATGCCGTTAGCCACATTCTTGATAGTAACGGTGTTGAGAAGCTGAACCTCCTCAGTGTTCAATTTGCTGTCGTCGATGATGCGAGCCGTGGCCACAAGTTCCTTAAGCTTTGCAATCTTCATCTCAAGCATTCCCTGAGCCTCCTTGGCTGCATCATATTCGGCATTTTCCGAGAGATCGCCTTTATCGCGAGCCTCCGCAATTGCCTGTTTGATTGCCGGACGCTGCGCCTCAAGAGCCGCAAGCTCCTCCATCTTTTTGTCGTAACCTTCTTGTGTCAAATATGTTGCCATAGTTGTTTTAAATGTTTAGTTTTCCTTTTTTAGGATTTTATATTAGCATTAGATTATTTATCTCTTCAATAGTTTATTCTCTAATCGTTTATTCTTATCCCTGATGCTTTTTATGTCATCAGCTTTTTAAAAGGGATTAAGACAAATGCTCGGAACAAGCACTGCCCGCTCCGAACATCTGTGATGCGCTTAAAGACCCTTGTGTCTATATTCCCGGCAGGGTGTCGCCCCACACGCATGGAGTATAAAAATAAAGGAGTCCTTTTTCGATTATCGGCATCCCTCTGCGGAACCCGGCAAAAAAAGATCCTTTGCGACATTGAGTCTTTCCTAAGATGCGACATCATCTTTGAGCTGTCACATCTTTTCTGCGACAAAGTTAATTCTTTTTATCTTATCTAACAAATTTAACCCCGTTTTTCTTTTCAACGATTGCAAATCGACGATTTTTTATTAACTTTACCACAAAGAATCCCACTCCCGACTTTTCCTCGGGCGCCTTCTTGAAAAAATATTTTTTAAAATAACACTAAAATGACTATAAATCAAACACAAGATGAAATAATCGAGGAATTTGACGGCATGACCGACTGGATGGATCGCTACGCCTATATCATCGATTTGGGAAACACGCTCCCAGAATTCCCCGATACAATGAAAACTCCCGAAAATCTTATCGAAGGGTGTCAAAGCCGCGTATGGATAGATGCCAAAGAGGATGCCGACGGCAAAATAATCTTTGAAGCCGATTCCGATGCGTTGATTGTGAAAGGAATCGTTGCCCTCCTTCTCCGGGTGCTCTCCGACCATACACCGGATGAAATCTTAGCTGCCGACCTCTATTTCATCGACAAAATCGGTCTGAAAGAACACCTCTCACCCACTCGCTCCAACGGCCTTGTCTCAATGGTGAAGCAAATTCATAATTACGCGCTCGCCTACAAAGCTAAACAGGCCTCGAAAGAATAAAAGCATTAGCTTTCTCCCCATAACAAAAGATAGAAATTAATTAATCATCCATAATATCTTAATCGACCTATGTTCAAAAACCAACCTAAAGGACTGATTCCCGCCGCTCTAAGCAACATGGGGGAACGGTTCGGCTATTACATTATGAACGCGGTGCTCGTGCTTTTCCTTTGTTCCAAATTCGGACTCTCGGAAGAAACCAGCACGCTCGTCTATTCATTTTTCTACGCCGGAATATATGTGCTCAGCCTTGTCGGAGGTTTGATTGCCGACAAAACACAGAACTACAAATCCACTATAATCTGGGGTCTGATAATCATGACATTAGGTTATGTGGTTCTGGCTTTCCCAATCCTCGCCACCCATGAAAACACCTCTTGGCTCCTCACCCTTACCTGTGTGGCACTTTTCTTTATCGCATTTGGTAATGGTCTCTTCAAAGGAAACCTCCAGGCAATTGTGGGTCAGTTGTATGATAATCCCCGTTATGCCTCTCAACGCGACTCCGGTTTCCAAATCTTCTACGTATTCATTAATATCGGCGGCCTAATTGCGCCTTTCGTTGCCCCGATGCTCCGTAGCTGGTGGCTTGGTGTGAATGGAATGACCTACGACGCCTCTTTCCCGGCTATGGCCCACCAGGTGCTTAGTGTCACCGACGGGATGTCGATGGAAAATATCAATGAGCTTTACGCCCTGGTCAGCGCTCACGCTGCTGAAGTTGGCGCTCACGGCTTGCAGAGCATGCAAGACCTCCAGGCTTTCTGCTCGCAATATCTTAACGTATTCAACACCGGTATCCACTATTCCTTCATTGCTTCAGTGGCTGCAATGATTATCTCCCTTTGCATTTTCGTGGCAACAAAGAAAGGTCTTCCAACCCCCGCAAAGAAGGAGAAACAGGAATCTATTCAATATTCTGCCGAAGAGAAGGCTGCTATGGCTAAAGAAATCAAGCAGAGAATGTATGCCCTCTTTGCCGTGCTCGGAATTGCTATCTTCTTCTGGTTCTCTTTCCACCAGAACGGAACTTCAATGTCGCTCTTCGCTCGCGACTTCGTGGACACATCCACTGTAGCCCCTGAAATATGGCAGGCTGTGAATCCATTCTTCGTCATAGTGCTCACTCCCATCATCATGTTTATTTTTGCTTCTCTTTCTAAGAAAGGGAAGGAGATTTCAACTCCCAAAAAGATTGCTATCGGTATGGGTATCGCCGGTATAGGCTACCTTTTCCTAACAATCTATTCTCTCTGCATGAACTATCCTTCCGGAACCGAATTCCGCGAATTAATTAAGGAGGGCGCTAATGTTGTGAAGTCGGGTCCCTGGGTTTTAATCCTCTACTATTTCTTCATGACCGTTGCCGAACTTTTCATCTCTCCTCTCGGACTCTCTTTCGTGTCGAAAGTGGCTCCCAAACATCTTCAGGGTCTCTGCCAGGGTCTTTGGCTCGGTGCTACAGCCGTTGGTAACCTTCTCCTTTGGATCGGTCCGCTCATCTACAATGCTTGTCCAATCTGGATTGCATGGACTGTATTCTTCGGTGTCTGCGCAATATCTATGGGCGTGATGCTTGGAATGGTGAAATGGCTTGAAAGAGTTACTGCTTAATAACTATCACAAGATAAATACCTATGAAAAAAACATATATCACGGCTGCCGCTTTTCTGGCGGCAGCCGTTTCCGTTTCCGCCGTTAACCCTATGTGGGTTCGGGATGTGAAGATTTCTCCCGACGGCTCTAAAATTGCTTTTACATATAAGGGCGACATCTATACAGTGCCCGCTGCCGGAGGAACCGCCACAAGGCTCACCACAGAATCTTCCTATGAATCGGCGCCCGTTTGGTCGCCCGACAGCTCCAATATCGCTTTCGCTTCCGACCGTAAAGGAGGAAAAGATATATATATCATGCCCTCTTCCGGCGGAGCTGCCACGCGTCTCACCTTCAATTCTGCCAACCAAACTCCCGAGGCTTTTTCCACCGACGGAAAGGAGATTTTCTTCTCCTCTGCAATTCAAGACCCGGCGAATAGCCCCCTCTTTCCAAGCCGTGTTCTCTCAGAATTATATGCCGTGCCTGTATCGGGGGGAGAGATAAGACAGGTGCTCCCTACTCCGGCAATTAATCTTTCTGTGCTCCCCGACGGACGTTTCCTTTATGAGGACATTAAAGGAATGGAGGATAAATGGAGAAAGCATCATACATCTTCCGTCACAAAGGATATCTGGATCTATGACCCCTCAACCGGAAAACACACAAATCTCACCAATCGTGAAGGTGAAGATCGCTCCCCTGCCTTTATCCCCGGACAGGAGAATTTCTATTTCCTTAGCGAACGCGACGGAGGAAGTTTCAATGTCTATGCCATGCCTCTTTCAGGATCGGCGTCTCCGAAAGCACTCACCTCCTTCTCCTCTCATCCGGTGAGATTCCTGAGCGCCGGAGCCAACGGTCTTTTGGCTTTTACATATAACGGTGAACTCTATTCCATGGAGCCGGGCAAGGAGGCCAAAAAATTGAATATCTCAGTCCCCGACATGGGCGCTCCTGAAGAGCAGACAATCAATATCTCTTCGGCAGATGAAGCTATGCCTTCTCGCGACGGCAAACAAGTGGCTTTCATTAAGCGAGGTGAAGTGTTCGTCACCTCAACCGAACATCCCTCTGTGAAACAGATCACCGAAACTCCCGCTCTCGAAGAGGGGCTTTCTTGGGGTAAGGATGGCCGATCGCTTTATTATGCTTCTCGTCGCTCTGGAAAATCCAACATTTACAAAGCATCCATTGCTCGTGCCGACGACCCCAATTTCTCTAACGCTACGTTAATAAAGGAGGAAGCTGTATTTCCAGAGGATGGAGTGGAGAGATCTTACCCGAGTATCTCTCCCGACGGAAAGAAGATGGCATACGTGGAAGACCGCACCAAACTCCGCGTCATTGACCTTACGTCTAAAAAAGTAACCAAACTCGATGGCGGAAATATAACCAACTATCGTTCGGGCGGATTCTATTTTGATTGGTCGCCTGATAGCCGCTTCATCGCTCTCGAAGTGATGAATCCTCTTCATGAACCTTATAACGACATATCTATTATAGATTTGGAAAGCGGCGATTTCATTCCCGTCACTCAATCCGGATATTTCGACCAGCAGCCACGTTGGAGTCCCGACGGGAATGCACTGATTTTTGCCTCCGAACGTTATGGAATGCGCAACCATGCCTCTTGGGGATCGGAATATGATGTGATGATGGTTTTCCTTAACAAGGAGAGCTATGATAAGTTCCGACTCTCTGAAGAGGATTATGAATTGCTCAAAGAAGTAGAGAAACAGCAGAAAAAAGATGCTGAAAAAGATAAGGATTCCTCCAAGAAAGGAAAAAAGGATAAAAAGAATGATTCTGACAAAGACGCTGCAAAGGAGGAAAAGAAGGTGAATTTGGAGCGTGAAGGACTTGCCGACCGTATCGTTCGGCTCACACCCAATTCCTCGCGTCTCAGCGACTTCCTTCTCTCCTCCGATGGCGAAACCCTTTATTATCTCTCGGCTTTTGAAAAGGGTTACGATCTTTGGAAGAAGGACCTCCGCAAAGATGAGGTCTCTTTAGTGAAGAAATTAGATGCGAAGTCAACATCCTTGGTTCCGGACTCCGAAGGGAATATATTTCTTGTCGGCAAGTCGGTGAAAAGATTCACTCCAAAGGGTGGGGAAATGAAAAATGTGACTATCTCCACTCAGATGAAGCTCGACCCTGATAAAGAACGCGAAGCGATGCTTGACTATGTGGAAAATGAGGCTCGCGAACGCTTCTATCTCCCTGATATGCCTATCGACTGGGAGGCATACGTTGCCAATTATCGTCGGTTCCTCCCCCATATCAACAATGGCTATGACTTTGCTGATCTTTTGAGCGAACTCTTGGGCGAACTCAATGTCTCTCATTCCGGAGGTCGTTATTTCCCTGAGCCTGCCATTGACCAAACAGCATCGCTCGGTCTCTTATACGATCTTAATGCCCCTGGCGAAGGTTTGCTCATCTCAGAAGTTCTTGAGAAGGGTCCCTTCGACCGTGCCACCTCCAAGGTAAAGGCAGGCGACCGTCTCACAGCCATCAACGGCAAAGAGGTTACGACCGATGCCGACTGGGCCAAACTCCTGAACGGACTGGCAAAGAAAAAGACTCTTATCTCTTTCACTAATTCAAAGGGGGAGAAATGGGATGAAGTTGTGCTCCCAGTCTCTTCGGCTGCACAAAATGAACTTCTCTATCGCCGTTGGGTGAAAAAACGCGAAGCCGAAGTGGATTCTCTTTCGGGTGGACGCTTGGGTTATGTTCATATCCGCTCAATGGACGACCCCTCTTTCCGAGAGATATATTCCAAACTGCTCGGAAAGTTCGTGGACAAAGATGGAATCGTTATCGACACTCGCTGGAACGGTGGAGGACGCCTGCATGAAGATATTGAGGTGCTTTTCAGCGGTGAGAAATATCTTACGCAAGAGGTGCATGGAAAGAAATCTTCAGAGATGCCTTCTCGTCGTTGGAACAAACCGAGCATAATGATTATCTGCGAAGCAAACTATTCCAACGCCCACGGCACTCCTTGGGTCTATAAACATAAGAATCTTGGAAAACTTGTTGGTATGCCCGTGCCGGGCACAATGTCGAGTGTTAATTGGATCGACCTCCAGAATCCCGACCTCCTTTTTGGTGTGCCTGTGGTTGCCTTCCGCACAGAGGATGGCTCCATTCTCGAAAACTCCCAACTCGAACCCGATATCAAGGTGGCAAATTCCCCGGAAGATATCGCCAAGGGTTACGACCGACAGCTCGAAACTGCTGTCAAAACTCTCCTCAACGACTTGAAATAATGCTGTCGCTCTCAGCAAGCTGACTTTTTATGAGTCGAGACCTAAAATATGCCGATTGACATTAGTCAACCGGCATATTTTTTAACTTTTATTAGCTTTTATCAAAAACATTCCATATATTTGCATCCGTTTTTCGACACCTCCCGTTTATGAGGGTCGCTATAATTTGCAAATCATGGAAACTGTGTTTTCGCACTCCTTAAAAGTAAGGTTAGTCAAAAAGCTGCTCCTCCCCACAGCGTTGTTCCTCTTCATCGCCTTTACGGCTTGTAATCCAGGCAATAAAGCTGCCGACAAGTCTTCTGATTCGCTTTCAGATTCTGTGGCTGCTGCCGAAGACAATCGCTATCATGCCGACAACGACATCGCCATGACAATTAAGAGTGTGGCCGATGCCCTTAACCAAGGCGAAGAATTAGACTCTTTAGATTATAATTTCGAAGGAATACTCACCGATGGAACAGGACGCCCTTTATATACCGATATTCAAGGCACTCCCGGTGTGTGGTCAATACGCGTGGAAGCACCTAACACTCTCGTTGTCAAAAACCTCTATTTAGGCGATCTTCTTCCTGAATCGCTTGAAAATTATATAGTTCAAAGTTTAGGACTCGAAGAGGAAAGCATTGTCGATACATCCAAATTTAAAAATAAGGAAATTGAAAATTCCCTTGTTTACGCCTTCGACGGCGGCTTTCTGATTTTCAATACCACCACGGCCCTTACGCCTGCCGGACAGGAGGGACCTCTACTCACAATTATTGCCACATCCAACTCCCTCGAAGAAGACTAACGGAATACAAACCATCGGCTCGAATCGAATCTCGGCAATGTCATCAGCTGAACATCTGCCTCCCTATCAGAAAGAGTTTCTTCTGCATTCCCTACCCTTCGGCCGGTTGCTTCCAATGCTTCCCTGACTGCTTTCAAGGCTTTGGCAGGCGTGTTGTTATCCTGCGATAGATGACAAAGGAAGATATATTTCAATTCCGGATTTATTATCTCCTTGAGGAATTGCGCGGTAGCCTCATTTTGCATGTGCCCCCTTTCCGTCATAATCCTTGCTTTCAGATATTCGGGATAGCGACCGAGGCGAAGCATGTCGGGATCGTAATTGGCCTCTATAACTAAATAATTAGCTCGGCTCATGTAATAGCGCGCTCTTTCAGTCACTGCGCCCAAATCTGTGGCCAACACAAAACGCTTCTCTCCAAATTCTATTGAAAAACCCATGTTGTCACTCCCGTCGTGCGGCACATCGAAAGCCGTAATCTCCATATCGAGAACCTTCTTGGGTATCTCCTTAAATATCGGCTCATGATATTCTTTTATTCTCTTGGAGATGCTATGCCGGCGCAATAAGCCGTTCAAGACGCGAAGAGTGCAAAAAAGACGTATATGTCGGTGATTTCTAAGCAGATTATAGGAATATCTAACATGGTCGGAATGATCATGTGTTAGGAAGAGACCTTTTACATTGCTCATTGGGATACCATTTTCCAATAATTTGCGCTCTATCTCATCTGCCTTGAGGCCGGCATCGATTATTATTCCTCCCTTTGCTGTCCCCACATAACAGCTGTTTCCGCTCGAACCGGACCCGAATGAAACATAAAATAGGCGGTTATCTCGGTTTTCTTCCTCTGCCGGCTCATTCTTCTCTTGCAAAAGATCGGAATAAGGCTTGCGTCCGGGCATGGCTCTCTTCTTCTCCTTTACCCTCCTTTCTTCGCCCTTCCTATCCTCCTCTTTTACCGACTTTTCAGTCCGACTCGCATCTGTTCTCTCAACATCATCTTTGTTATAGTCTTTGTCGTCGGCAAATTCTTCAAAAGGGATGCGCAGGGGATTGAACACTATCTTTGCCATCAGCGTCGCCCTCCTTCCGCGTGAATCAAGAATATGGCCGGACGCTTATCGTAATTCTCTTTGCTGTTGCGCCATGCCGAAGCCTTGCGAGTGATGATGCTCTCTTTCTCCGGGTCGGATATGTCGCATGCCACACAAAGCAGCGTCTCGCCGCGTAAATTATCGGCAAGAAACTTAACCATCTTATTGTTCCTATATGGGGTTTCAATAAAAATCTGGGTCTGGCCGCGTTTAATGGCTATCGACTCCAATTCTTTCAAAGCGCGCAATCGCTCTTTCTCGTCTATCGGCAGGTAGCCGTTAAATGCAAATCCCTGGCCATTGAAGCCTGAAGCCATCAACGACATCAATATGCTCGATGGTCCAACCATAGGAATAACCCGGAGATTCTCTCTCTGGGCTATCTCCACCACCGACGAGCCGGGATCGGCTACGGCAGGACATCCGGCTTCACTCATCACTCCCACAGGCTCCCCTCGCCTTAGAGGTTCAAGATACCCGGAGATATTCTTAATGTCGGTGTGTCCGTTTAATTCATAGAAGGTGATCGAATCAATATCGAAGCTCCTGTCCCAACGCTTCAGAAAGCGACGGGCTGTCCTCACATTCTCAACTATTAAATGGCGAATACCTTTCACCACTCCGAGATTACCCTGCGGAATGACGTCTTCGAGTGGGGCTTCACTTATATTGACCGGAATGAGATATAATGCAGGTTTAAGTTCCATAATACAAATTTATGAAATATTCACCAATTCCGCACTCCTTTGTTTGCTTATTTTTGTTAATTTTGTTGTGTAGTTTAAAAATTTACGACCTTTTCTATATAATTTCGGTCGGATTGTAAATATTTAGTATATGCCCATAGATTTGCCGCAAGGTTTTGTTGAGGAGATGCAAAGTTTAATGCCTGAAGAGGCCGACGATTTAATTGAAGCTCTGCAAGAGTCTCCGGAGGTGTCGATTAAGCTGAATCTCCGCAAACTTAAAGATGTTGCTCCCCTTGGATATGAAGCCACGGAGAGTGTGAAATGGTGCGAGTCGGGTTATTATCTTCCAAGCCGTCCGCAGTTCACCCTCAATCCTCTTCTCCATGCCGGCGCTTTCTATGTGCAGGATGCCTCCTCCATGATTTATGAAACCATTATGAAGGGGATTATCCCGATGGCTTTCGACACATCACGTTCTCCGGCAGTGATCGACCTTTGTGCTGCCCCCGGAGGAAAAACCACATCGCTCATTAATGCTATCCCTGATGGTATTTTCGTGGTGGCTAATGAATTTACCCCCCAGCGGGTCGGAGCCCTTAAAGAGAATCTCCTCAAATGGGGTTATCCCGATATTATGATCACCAATTCCCCGGTATCGAAAATCGCGAAGGTTGGTGCAGCTTTCGATGTGGTGGCTGTTGATGCTCCCTGCTCGGGCGAGGGGATGATGCGTAAGGAGGCGGTGGCCCGGAAGCAATGGAGCCCGGGCTTAGTGGAACAATGTGCCGCCCTGCAGCGCGAAATCCTTGAGGATGCCTGCCGACTGCTCAAACCCGGCGGATTCCTGATCTATTCTACATGCACCTTCAATCGCTCGGAAAATGAGGAGCAAGTGGAATGGCTTGTCAATGAGAAGGGCATGGTGCCTTTCAATCCGGGCTTCCCTGAAGATTGGGCTATCCACGGAGGTATCGACACGCCATATCCATGTTTCCGCTTCATGCCTCATCTCACTCGCGGAGAAGGGCTCTTCGTGGCCGTGATGAGGAAGGAGATAGATGTAGTGGAAAAGACCGTCGCTCTCCCCAAGCTAAAAGATTGGCTGCGCAAGAACATAAAGATTGTGGCCGATGGAATACCTCAGAAAATAGAAAAGGGACGCGATATGATTCCTTGCTCTCAATGGGCCCTCTCCTCCTCTTTCCCCGGCGGTCAATTCCAAGAGGCGGAATTGGATGAAAAGGATGCTCTCTCTTATCTGCGCCATGAGGCTTTGCATCTCCCTCCTGAAATTGGCAAGGGATTTGTTGTAGTGAAATTTAAAGGGTTCCCCTTGGGGTTTGTAAAGAATATCGGCTCGCGAGCAAATAATCTATACCCCTCAGAATGGAGAATCAGGAACTTATAAGGCTTTTCTCCCCCTTAAGCCTACAATTTATTAACTAAAAGAGAATGAATGGAATTTTCCCGATAACCGGAATGATGTGCGCCGTCTGCTCAAACACTGTAGAGAAGACCGCGCAATCGCAACCCGGTGTCACCTCAGCGGAAGTGAATTTTGCTAATGCTTCCCTCTCCCTTTCTTGGAATCCGAAGGAAACTTCGCCCGAGAAGGTGGCGGAGGCTATCCGTCAGGCCGGCTATGACATGATTATCGAGAAGTCGGAGCAGAAGGCCGTGGAGGAGAAAGAGAAAAGGGATGAAGAGGAATATCGGTCAATGAAGCGAAAGACAATCCTTGCATGGGTCCTTACAATTCCTCTCTCGGCCTTGTGCATGTTGCATGTCCATTTCCCGGGTGATGCCTGGGTCTATATGCTCCTTACGCTTACTGTGATGGTTTTCTGCGGCGCAGGTTTCTATAAACGTGGATTCCGGGCGCTTCTCTCTAAAGCTCCAAGCATGGATTCTTTAGTGGCGGTATCCACTGCTGTCAGCTTCCTTTTCTCTCTTTTCAACACTATCTTCCCGGAATATATGACCTCCCACGGGCTTAATGCCGACCTTTATTATGAAGGAGCGGCCATGATTATTGCTTTCGTTTTGACGGGTAAATTAATGGAAACACGCTCTCGTCATAACACTGGAGTTGCCCTCAAGGCTCTTATGGGTCTCCAGCCTACGGAAGCTATGCTCATTGAGCCGGGTGGAGAAAGGAAGGTTGTGCCCATATCTCAAATCAAACCGGGAGATTTGATTGCCGTCCGTCCCGGTGAAAAAATCCCGGCCGACGGTTTAGTCACCGAGGGAGTTTCGGGTGTAGATGAAAGTATGCTCACCGGCGAACCCATCAACGTGGAAAAGAAGCCGGGAGATAAAGTCACGGCCGGGACAATCAATGGGGCCGGCAATTTCATTATGCGTGCAGCTGAAGTGGGGGCCAACACCGAATTGTCGAGAATCATTCGTGCCGTTCGGGAAGCTCAGGGTTCTAAAGCACCAGTCCAGAGAATCGTGGATAAGATTAGCTCCATTTTCGTGCCTACAGTCATGGCCATCTCTATCCTTACTTTCTTCGTGTGGTGGATGATTGGCTCAAATTATATTGCAGTAGGCGTGGTGGCGGCTATCTCGGTTCTTGTCATCGCTTGCCCCTGTGCATTGGGCTTGGCCACTCCTACTGCCATGATGGTCGGTATCGGACGTGGTGCTCGCAATGGAATCTTAGTGAAGGATGCAGCCGCGCTCGAAAGGTTGGCCAAGGTGAATCTCTTGGCTATAGATAAGACAGGCACTCTCACCGAGGGGCATCCTCGCGTAACTGAAGTGATTCCTGCCGATTCTCTTTCCCCTGCCGACATCTCTCGTCTGATAGCTGTAGTGGCAGGGGCGGAGCAAAACAGTATCCACCCTCTCTCGGAAGCTATATGTCAATATGCAAAGGAGATGGACGTTACACCCCAAGCGCCTGATAGCTTTGAATACATTCCGGGGAAAGGTATTCTTTGTTCTTCACAAGATAAAAAATATGAAATCGGCTCCTTTTCTGCTGAAGCCGATCCGGATAATGTAAATATGAACCAGACTGCTCAGCAATGGCTTTCTACAGGATCTGGGATTGTGTCTGTCTATTCTGAAGGCCGGCTCCTTCTTCTTTTCCGCATAGAGGATTCATTGCGGAAGGATGCTGTGGAAACAATTGCGCGATTGAAGAGTCTTGGTATTTCCACCGTTCTCCTTACAGGCGATAAGAAAGCTACGGCTTCCCATATCGCGAAAGAGGCAGGCATCTCTATGGTTGAGGCAGAGATGCTTCCTTCCGGCAAACAGGAGTTTATCAAGCGCATGATGAAGGAGGGGAAGATTGTAGCGATGGCTGGCGACGGCATCAACGATACGCAGGCTCTTGCAGAGGCTGACGTCTCTATAGCCATGGGTAGCGGCTCCGACATAGCAATAGAAACTGCCCAACTCACAATCACCGGAGGACGACTTTCCGAGCTGCCCACTGCCGTGTGCTTAGCTCGCGCCACACTCCGCGTGATACGAGAAAACCTCTTCTGGGCGTTTATATATAATGTGATAGGCATTCCATTGGCTGCCGGTGTGCTCTTCTCATTGGGCTTCATGCTCAATCCGATGTTTGCCTCCGCCGCCATGGCTCTCTCCTCAGTCTGTGTTGTCACAAACTCTCTCCGTCTGAACAAAATAAAAATAGACGCTTTTAAAATTCAAAAATAAAGATTATGAAATTCAAAACAAATGCAAAATGTGGAGGATGCAAAACCACTATCCTCAATCATCTTCAGAGCAAATTCCCTAATGAAAACTGGTCGCTCGATCTGGAAAGCACGGATAAAGTCCTTGAGCTCCATGGTGTGCCCGATGATGAGGCTCGCGCTCGTGAAGTAGAAACAGCCGTGGCCGAAACCGGCTTCAAAGGAACCTGGATGCCCCAAACCGGCTATTAATCGAATCCTCGCCTATTAGCAATGATAGAATTAAAAGGAATTTTCAAATCTTACGGGGAGTTGGAAGTGCTCCGCGACATAAACCTCACGGTAGAAGATCATGAAATCATGACTATCGTGGGTCCAAGCGGAGCAGGAAAAACAACCCTCCTCCAGATAGCTGGCACCCTCGATCTTCCCGACCGTGGCTCTGTTTGTTACGACGGAACCGAAATCACCTCCATGCGCGACCGACGTCTCTCCGAGTTCCGAAACCGGAATATCGGGTTCATATTCCAGTTTCACCAACTCTTGCCCGAATTTTCGGCCCAGGAAAATGTCGCGCTATCGGCTCTCATCGCCGGCGAATCGAAACGCAAAGCCATGACGCGAGCCGCCGAGCTTCTCGACATGCTTGGGCTCTCGGAGCGTCTTCGCCATAAGCCTTCGCAACTCTCAGGGGGAGAACGCCAACGCTGCGCAATTGCTCGGGCTCTTATCAACAATCCTTCAGTGATTTTTGCTGATGAGCCCACCGGAAGTCTCGACTCGCACAACCGCGACGAGATTTGCGAAGTGATAGGCCGACTCCGCCGCGACCTGGGACAAACATTCGTAATCGTCACCCACGACCCCTCAATCGCCCGCATTGCCGACCGCGTGGTCAACATGGCCGATGGCCGCATCGTTGGTATCGAACAGGCACTCCCTGAGGAAGTAGCCGACGAAGTCATTGAGGAAGCAGTGGAATAATTTGATTATCTCGCTTTATTTTATTAAATTCGCAAAAGTTATCGCCCTCAGCAGGGCAAATGAACAGAAAATTTTATAAATCGTATAAAAAATGGAAAATAAAGAAAACAAAAACCAGCTTCAGATTCAACTCCGTCCCGACATGGCCGACGGTAAATACAGCAACCTCGCAATGATCGGTCACGGTCCTAACGAATTCCTCATGGACTTCATCTTCGCAGCTCCCGGAATGCCCCAGGCTCCCGTTGTTAGCCGCGTTATCATGAGCCCCGAAAACGCAAAGCAGCTCCTCTTCGCCCTCACCGACAACATCA
>CAZXGU010000079.1:0-14205 GCA_964640375.1 uncultured Sangeribacter sp.
TAATGATGTTCCTGCCGGTGTAGTGCCAAAATATTTTTCGCGCAAGGGATTCTCAGTCATCGGAATAAGATAGGGAGCAAACCCGGGGGAAGGCACAGCCCCTCCCCAATCATAATATCCCCTCATTCTCACACATCCCCCCATGCCCATTGCTAAATTGTTATCTTTCGATAGAAAGAGAAAATAGGGAGCCAGGGGGTCTTGAAAATGGCGGAACTGATCTTCATAGAATTTTCTGAGTAGAGCAATCGAACTTTCAAGGGAAGGTTCTTCTCCTTTCCCGAAATAGATAATCTTTTCAGATTTTAGGGTTGAATCGGTGTGTACATCGGTCAGCGCACGTGTTGCGGCCTTTCCTGTAATAGAAAAAAGTCCGATTAGCAATATGGAAGTGAGAAGTTTATTCATGTTAACATTATCATGGAATCTATAATAATGTTAACAATTTTTTAACATTATGGTTTATGATTATTTATTTTTAAACGAATTAATGACTTTGATCACCTTTCCCACCTCCTCACTGGTCATTACAGGCGAAATGGGAATGGAGAGTTCGTGATTGGCTATATATTCTGTGACAGGCAATGGAAACCTAACGGGTATTTTCCCCCTATAACATTTCTGAAGATGAGGAGGAATGGGATAGTGGATGATTGTTTGGATTCCATTTTCAGTGAGATACTGTTGCATTTCATCCCGGTGGCGGACTAAGATAGGGAAGATATGAAACACATTGTTCTTTCCTACCTTATCACCCTCTGGATATGGAAGAGTTACTTCCGGGTTCGATATCCTTTCCTGATATTTTTTCGCGATATTTCGTCGCATCTCGTTATCTTCATCCAGCCTTGGCAGTTTCACCCTCAAAACAGCAGCCTGAATCTCATCCAAACGAGAGTTTCGTCCACAAAAATCAAACACATATTTTTTTGCCGAGCCATAGAAGGCGAGGGTGCGGACCATCTGAGCAAGTTCTGCATCATCTGTAGTAACAGCTCCGCCATCGCCTAAGGCTCCGAGATTCTTCCCCGGATAAAAGCTGTGTCCTGCGGCATCCCCAATTGCCCCCGTGCGGACTGTGGAATCATAAATACAACCGGCTGCCTGGGCATTGTCTTCAACTAATTTCAGATTATGTTGCAAACAGAATTCTCCAATTTCTTCAGTGTAGGCATTACGCCCATAGAGATGAACGAGTGCAACTGCGCGTGTTTTTTCCGTCAGAGCATCTTTCATTTTTTGTGGATCGAGCTGAAGAGTGACAGGATCAACATCGACCGCAACCGGAACAAGCCCCGTTTCTGTGATTGCAAGGAAGGTGGCGATATATGTATCCGCAGGAATTATCACCTCGTCGCCCTTTTTCATCACTCCCAACTCAACGTATGCCTTGAAAATTAAGGTGAGGGCGTCAAGACCGTTTGCACAGGCAACGCAATAATCTGTGCCGATATATGATGCATATTGCTCTTCAAATCCTTTTACCTCTTTTCCCAAGAGATACCAACCGGAATCGACAGTTTGGGAAATGGCTTCCGAGAGTGCCGGTTGGAAAGAATCGTTAATCTTTTTCAGATTTAAAAATGGAATCATCATTTGCAGGATTTACAAAAATCAAGAAATTCCTCGTAGTTGTCGATATAATCTTCTGGCTTGTAAAAGTCGGAACAAAGCACGAGCACTACAGCTCCGGTGGAGAAATCCACCAGATTCCGCCAAATACCAGGTTTTACAAGAAGACCCTCGTAGGGTTTATTAAGAAGAACTTTCTTTTTCTCCTTCCCATCATCAAGCTCCACTGTGAAACTACCGCTAACTGCTATTATGAACTCTGTCAATTCCTTGTGGGCGTGGTGTGCCCGGCTTTCTCCGGCTGGCACATCGTAGGTGAAATACACACGCTTAATTTCAAAAGGAACATTCTTTAAATTCTCTACAACAGAGAGGTTGCCTCGCGGATCGGTGAAACGTGGAAGCTCTATTATTTTTGCATTCATTGTTATCTGAACTGATTTATTTCAGGTAAATATTCAAATCCGGCCTTGGAGAGCGTTTCCTCTAAAGAGGATTGGTCGATATCGTTTGATTTGCAAAAATCTTCGAGGGAAGAATATTCATCTCGGAGTTTCATATTGACCATGCTCAGAAGCATGAACGGGTCTTGGGGAAGATTCATAAAGCGGTTATCGTTTATCTATTTTCACTTATCCTATTATTAGGTGAGGACTTTATTACAAAAATAGTTAAAAAAGATGAGAATAAAAAAAATATGTTATGACGCCTTAAACTTTAATGTTGTTTTAGAGTCATATATGCAAACAAATAATTGAACATTTATATTTTCTCTGGAAAATGATTTGAAATGTAAATGTTTAATATCTAAAATAATACGACTATGAAAAAAATACTCCTCCCCATATTGCTTTCAGCAGCAATGATGTTGCCTTTAAGCGTTTCTGCCCAGTCTAATTCCAACTATCATCGCGGAGGAAAGACCGGTCAAACCACATCAAGCAGTGCTCGCCCCGGAGGTGGCAATAATCGTCCCGGAGGAAACAACTTCGGCTCTCGTCCGGGAAATAATAAGAATGATAAGAAAGGTCATGACAAGGGACATGGAAACAATCATAACGGAGGAAGCTGGAATGGCAATTCTAATCATAGACCCGGTGGAAACCATAATAATCCTCCGATGAAGCCTGTCACTCCTCCTCATCATCCCGGAGGGAAACCTGGTAAACCTGGCAAACCGGCACCGGGCTGGGGACATGGATCTTCTGTTCATGCTCCCGGCCATGCCTATCGTCCACACCATCATCCCCCAAGATTAGGTTATATGGTTAATCATGCCATTCGTGGTGGTCGATATGATAACGTATGGCTGGTGGCACCCGGACAGTATGCTGTGAGATATTATCTGAATGGTTATTACTATATGCAGTATATTTGGCCAGAGACTGGAAGATATGGCACTCCTTTCCGCATTGTGATGTCGGCTCCAGGGGAATGGTATGCCTACGATAATAGAAATCAATGGTATTACGATGACGGGGCTTCCCTTAGAATCTCCCTTAACGGTTCGCCGCTCACGCCTTGGACTCTCATCCCATCCGTTGAACTAAATATCAATTTATAATTTTAATCTAATTTATAATTTGAATCTTTTGAGTGATTTCATAAAACTTATTAATAGGTAAAGGTAAGAAAGAAATAGGTTTGGGGTTAAATTCAAGGGATTGTAAGAAACAAGCATTTCTTACAATCCCTTGATATTTATGATCAGCTTCCTAATTTTATTACTAATCAAGGTTGTTCATTCCTGTTCGTGTTAGCTCTTCCACCACTTTAACAAGATATTTTCCATATTCATTTTTTACCATTGGCATTGCCACTTCCTGAAGTTTTTCTTTGGTTATCCACCCTTGGCGATAAGCAATGCCTTCGATACATCCGATTTTTAACCCTTGTCTTTTTTCAAGCACTTCAACATAGATGGATGCTTCAGCCAATGAATCATGTGTGCCGGTATCGAGCCATGCGAAACCTCTGGGAAGAGTCTGAACTTTTAATTCTCCATCTTTCAGAAATTCCTGATTGACAGTAGTGATTTCAAGTTCACCTCGTGCGGAGGGTTTGATTGAAGCAGCCACATCCACAACCTTATTGGGATAGAAATAGAGACCAACCACTGCGTAATTACTCTTGGGATGTTCGGGCTTCTCTTCAATCGAGAGACAGTTTCCGGCATTGTCAAACTCTGCCACTCCATATCTTTCAGGGTCATCCACCCAATATCCGAACACTGTGGCTTTCCCATTTTCTTCAGCGTTGCTCACTGCTTCTCGAAGAATCTTGGAAAAACCTGCTCCATGGAAGATGTTATCGCCCAAAACAAGACAGGCAGAGTCATCTCCTATAAATTCGCGACCGATAATAAAAGCCTGGGCAAGACCGTCGGGGGAGGGTTGTTCAGCATAGCTCAAGTTGACGCCGAAATCAGAACCATCGCCTAATAGACGTTTGAAACCCGGAAGATCCTGGGGAGTGGAGATGAGAAGAATGTCGCGTATCCCGGCAAGCATTAATGTCGATATGGGGTAATATACCATTGGCTTGTCGTAGATAGGTAGCAACTGTTTGCTCACACCTTTTGTGATGGGGTAGAGACGTGTGCCTGAGCCCCCCGCGAGAACTATACCTTTCATGGTGGATATGATTTAGCGGTTGTTATACATATTGTCGTAATATTTCTGGTAGTCGCCCGAAGTGACATTATCCATCCAGTCTTCATTGTCGAGATACCATTTCACAGTGCGTTCGATTCCCTCTTCAAATTGCAAGGATGGTTCCCACCCGAGTTCTTTCTGAAGCTTGCGCGAATCAATGGCATATCTCATGTCATGACCTTTTCGGTCGGTGACATAGGTGATAAGATCGAGCGACGCTCCTTCGGGATTCCCAAGAATACGGTCAACGGTTTTGATTATCACCTTTATAATATCAATATTCTTCCATTCGTTGAATCCTCCGATATTATATGTCTCAGCCACTTTCCCATTATGGAAAATCAAATCGATCGCGCGTGCGTGATCCTCCACGAAGAGCCAGTCGCGCACATTCTCTCCTTTACCATACACCGGGAGAGGTTTGCGTTTGCGGATATTATTGATAAAAAGAGGAATAAGTTTCTCAGGGAACTGATAAGGTCCGTAATTGTTTGAGCAATTGGTCACAAGAGTAGGCATACCGTAAGTGTCATGATAGGCGCGCACAAAATGGTCGCTGGAGGCTTTTGATGCCGAATAGGGAGAATGAGGATTATATTTTGTTGTCTCAAGGAAGAAATCTTCCCCGTAGGCATGGTGATGATCGGAAGAAGCTTTTGTGGTGAATGGCGACTCCACACCCTCGGGATGAGTTAGTTCGAGAGCTCCATACACTTCATCCGTGGAGATGTGATAAAACAGTTTTCCTTCATAGCCTTCCGGAAGCTCCTCCCAATATTCGCGGGCTGCCTGAAGAAGAGCTAACGTTCCCATCACGTTGGTGCGTGCAAAAGTGAAAGGATCTTTAATCGAACGGTCAACATGGCTTTCTGCCGCAAGATGAATTATGCCGGTAATCTCGTTCTCTCTAACCACTTTTCTCATCTCTTCAATATCAGCAATGTCAGCCTTTACAAACTTATAGTTCGGCTTCGCTTCAATATCTTTGAGATTCGCCAGATTGCCGGCGTAGGTGAGCTTGTCGAGATTGATGATGTTATATTCGGGATATTTGTTCACAAAGAGTCTCACGACATGAGAACCGATAAAACCGGCACCTCCGGTGATTAATATATTCTTTTTTGCCATTTTTTTTCTTTTTGTTCTCCCTTTTTGATTCCTTTTGTTGAATTAATATTGCGGAATCTGACAAAAGGGAGCGGTTTATTCGCAAATATACAACCTATTTGGATATTTTCCAAATCAGAAGGGACTGGTGAAGTCGGCAAAGAGAGGGTGATTCTTGTCTTTTTCAGAAAGAATGGCCTTCTCAAGCTCTATTCCCCAATCAATTCCCAACGACTTGTCGATTATTGATATTCCGCCGTCGGCTTCAGGAGCATAAAAGTTGTCGCATTTATATTGGAACACGGCCACATCGCTTAGCACCACAAAACCATGGGCAAACCCACGGGGAATAAAAAACTGAAGCATATTTTCTTCTGTAAGCTCCACGGCCACATGCTGACCATAAGTGGGGGAGCCTTTACGGATATCCACAGCTACATCAAGAACTCTACCCTTGATGCATCTAACCAGTTTGGCTTGTGCAAATGGAGGACGCTGAAAATGAAGACCGCGCATCACTCCGAATGAAGACATCGACTGATTGTCTTGAACAAAATCTACAGGTGTCACCTCGCGGTCGAAAACCTCTTTATTATAGCTTTCATAAAAATAGCCGCGGGCATCTTTAAAAACTTTGGGTTTAAGGATTACGGGTCCTTCAATATTGGTTTTTATAACTTCCATCGGTTTTCTGGTTTATTGGTTCTTTATTTATTGGAGAGAGGGCGTTTTATGATTTCTTGTTTTTCTTAATTCCCGTGAAACACACGCATCGGAACGTCAGAGTGTTTATTGCTTTGATTTTAGAGAGTGGAATCTTATTAGTTGGTGCCGAGCCTGCTACCCCCGTTTCCTTTAAATGACGAAGCAGCGCGGAAGGAGAATCAAAATTTAATTGGAAAGTGGATGTGGAAGATACTATATTATCAAAATATGGTTGCATCCATTCAGTTATCTCTTCCTTGGAATGATAATGAAGCGGAGAGGGACGAAGGGTGTTAAGCTCTTCCAAATTTCCGGGAAGAAAGGTGGAGAACCCGAAAATTCCCCCCTCTTCCAATCTCTCGGCAACATTCTTGATAAACTTTCTAAGATTCACAAACCATTGAACTGTAGCTGAGCTGACAATGGCATCATAATTTTCCCCCTCCTCCGCTATCCATTTCTCTGCATCACATTGAAAGAAATTTGAAGAGATGCCGGAAGTGTCTGGTCGAACATCAGAGATATCAACCAAATCAAGGCGACGAGGAATGAACTCTTGGATTATCTCTTTAGTGAATAATCCTGTTCCTGAGCCGACTTCCAGAACATTTTCCCCCTTTTTCATACCGGCCTCTTTTAGCTGATTGCATAAGAGAGATGCAAGATTTCGTTGAGCCAAGGCCTGCCTGTTATATGAATCCTTGGCGTTGCTGAAATTGCGCGACACTTTATCTTGTTGCGGAATGACAAGACGAATAAGGGATTCGAGCGGATAGTAATGTCCCTCATCTAAGGCAACAATTTCTATTTGGTGAGCCTCATTCCTTGTTTCCCAAAACCTTTTCATGTTTTGCGACGGGAAAATAGCATCCTTCTCAGATATAAATACTTTTTTCCAAGGAATCGACTGACCGTTTTTTTCCGTTTGCCATTTTAGGATGGATTGGAGTTGAGATTTTAAAATCTCGGTCTCTTCATTTGAGAAAGTGCGTTTGAAGAGTTGATTGAAAAGAGAATTGGAGCCAGCCATACGGCGACGGAATTTCAAAAGACTGCCTGGAGAAAGGTTATCGGTAGTTTTTTGAAATATCTCTAATGGTATTCCATGTTGGTCGTGAGCCGGAGTTTCAGTTCCGTTTAATGCAAAAGCGGAGGTGATATGTCCTTTGAAATCTACTGTGGAAGCCATGAAAACCCCTAATGACCATGCAAAAAGATAAATGGTGGAATATTGGATTAACGGGGAGATATCCAATGAAGCTTCTTCATAGTTCTCCACGATGGCTTTATCCCAACCTTTGAAATGGAAATCACCATGAAGTTCCTTTCCGCAACTCCATCCCGGGAAAATAAGGATTAATTTATCCTTATCGATATTTTTCTCAAGAAAATTTATCTTCATTTTCCAAGACTTTCCTGATTGAATCCTTGATTTTCTCCATATCATCAGCAGAAAGAGAGGCATTGAGCGAGAAACGTATTCTCTCGCCATTTGGAGGCACAGTCGGGCGTCGGATGGGAAGAGCAATTATTCCTTCCCTTTCAAGCGCATCGGCAATTTTAACAGCTTTCTCTGCATCTCCAATCAGAAGCGGCACAATCTGAGATTGCGACGGATTCTCTCTTCCCGTGATTTTGGATATAAAGTTACGAAAATCTTTTGAGATTTCCTCTAAATTTTGACGTTCTCTTTTCATTTTGGAAATCTTTCTTATAATTTCCTCAGTCCAGGCAGCATTTAGAGGAGGAAAGGCAGTCGAGAAAATCAATGGCCGAGCAGCATTGATAAGATAAGAATGAAGGAGGGGAGAGGTTATAGCAAACGCACCCGTAGAGGAAGCCGCTTTGCCAAAAGTGCCGATCAGGATATCCACGTCATCAAGAAGGCCAAGTTCCTCTGCTATTCCGAGCCCTTTTTCTCCTCTTACCCCAAATGCGTGGGCCTCGTCAAGATATAGAATCATTGAAGGAAATTCTCTTTTAATCTCAACCAATTCTTTTAAGGGGGAGATATCACCGTCCATGCTATAGATGGATTCGGCAACTACAATCATCCGTTCCTTCTCTTTTTCATATTTTTGAAGTAAACGCCTGAGATGTCCAATATCATTATGTCGCCAACGGGCACATTCGGCTCTTCCCATTCTTAATCCGTCGATAACAGAGGCATGGATAAGTTTGTCGGTGAGAAAGATGGACCCCTCAATATTTAAAGCGGAAATCACTCCAGTGTTGGCATGAAATCCGGAATTAAAGAGGAGAGCGGGGCGATGATAAAGCTCTTGAAGCAAATCTTCCAGCGAGTTATGATGTTTCTGGCGAGTAGCCAACAAGCGTGATGCAGAAGAGGAGAAGGATGCTCGGTTAGAATTTAGAAATTCTTTCTGCATCTCCGACAAGTTATCATTTAATCCCAGATAATCATTACTTGATAGATCTATACAGCCTGATAATGTTCTGTCGCGGGGGATTTTCCTTAGTCGATTTTCCTCCTCATATTTTGCTAAAATCCTTTGATATCCTTCAAATTTATTCTCCATTATTCACCTCATTATTTCCCATACATGTTTTCAAGGATTTTAAGCAGACTCCGGCATAATTTCCTCACTTGTTGGTCAGAAACGGCAAGATAAGGAGGCATGATGTAGGCATTCTTGCCGAATGGCCGTATCCACACACCCTCCTTTATGCAATGTTTCTGAAACTCACCCACATCCACATTTTCTTTCATTTCCACCACTCCTATTCCTCCAAGCACTCTCACTTCCGTCACACTATCCCAATTGGATGCCGGGGAAAGCTCCTCTCTCATTATGTATTCGAGCTCCTCTATTCTCTTCTTCCAAGGGGAAGCGAGGAGGAGTTTGGTTGAAGCAATTGCCACTGCACAGGCCAAGGGATTTGCCATAAATGTCGGACCATGCATCATCACTCCCGACTGAGAATCAGCAACCATATCGGCAACTTTTTTCGAGCAGGCAACCGCTGAAAATGTGAGATACCCTCCTGTCAAGGCTTTCCCGATAAGCATTATATCCGGTTCCACTTCTGAATGTTCCCAGGCGAAGAGCTTTCCTGTGCGTCCGAAGCCGGTAGCTATCTCGTCAAAGATAATAAGCACATTGTTTTGATCGCAACATTTTCTGAGTTCACGCAAATATTGAGGATGATAGAATCTCATTCCCCCGGCTCCCTGCACCACGGGCTCTAAAATAACAGCGGCAAGCTTATCTGCATTTTGAGTTATAAGTTTTCGCATCGGCTCGAAATCATCAGGATTCCATTCATCATGAAATCTACAGGATGGTTCGGGCGCAAAATATCGTATGGGTAGAGAGGGACCGAAGGCACCGTGCATCCCAGTCACCGGGTCGCACACCGACATGGCATTCCATGTGTCGCCGTGATAACCTCGCTTAATGGTGGCAAAATTGCTCTTTTCAGGATTATCAAAGGCTTGCACTGCCATTTTCATTGCCACTTCGGTTGCTACCGATCCTGAATCGGCATAAAAAATATTCTCCATAGAGGGAGGAAGAATCGATAGAAGAAGTTTTCCTAATTCTATGGCCGGTTCGTGGGTGAGACCTCCGAACATAACATGGCTCATCTTCTCAGTTTGTGATTTAATGGCTTCATTTAGCACAGGGTGGTTATATCCATGAATCACACACCACCACGACGACATGCCGTCGATTAATCGGGTGCCATCGGCTAAAAAGATTTCTGCTCCATCGCAATGATCCACCTTATAGGTTGGCAGGGGGTTACGGGTAGATGTATAGGGGTGCCATAGATGTTCCCTGTCGAATTTATCGTGTATTTCCTGAGTCATCTTAGATTTGAATGGTTATAGGTGTTATATGATTGAACTTAGATTTCAAAACCGTGAAGGTCTATACAGGATCAACATCATAATATATTATGCTGCTTTTAATGTTTTTTTCATGAGCAACTGAGGAGTAAACTTGTCGAAGAAGGTCTTTAACTTTCTTCATCGACGCAGAAGATTCCACCTTCAACATTATAGATTGAAGATACCATAAAGCCACTCGACCCACAAACGGTTTCTCCGGACCTAAGACCCTCTCTCCGAATATTTCCCGAAGTTTTGTGGCTAAGATCACGGCTGCTGTGTCAACTGCTCGTGCATCTTTATTCTTTATGTAAATATTTATCACTTTCGTAAATGGAGGATAAGCAAAGCGTTTTCTCTCCTCTATCTCTTCGTTATAGAAGGCAGAGTAATTATGACTTTTCACATATTTCAATACCGGACTTGAAGTTTGGGTTGTCTGGATAAAGACTGTTCCTTTCTCTTCTCTACGACCGGCCCGACCGGCAACTTGTTCAAGCATATTGAATGCTCGTTCGTTGCTGCGGAAGTCGGGGAAATTAAGAAGCGTGTCGGCATTGACCACACCGACAACTTTAACCTGCCCGAAGTCGAGTCCCTTGCTCACCATCTGCGTGCCAACAAGGATATCGGTTTCATGATTTGCAAACTCCTCGATGATTTCTTGATAGGCATCTTTATTTCGCGTCGTGTCGAGATCCATTCGTGCCACTCTGAACCCCTCATATTCCTTATGTAGTTCTTCTGCTATACGCTCTGTGCCATAACCATAAATCTCCAGACTATTTTGACCGCAAGCCGGACATAGCTTAGGCAAATCGCGTGAAAAACCGCAATAGTGACATCTCAATTGACTAAGGTTTTTATGATATACCATCGAGACATCGCAGTTTACGCATTTTGGAGTCCACCCACATTGATGACACACCACCACGGGAGCAAATCCGCGTCGGTTCTGAAATACAATTGCCTGTCGTCCCTCCTCTAAAGTGTGGCGCAAAGCGGAACGAAATGGCGCGGAAAGGATTCCCTTATTTTGTTTCCTTTTCCGTTGGTCTTTCATATCAACGATTTCAACGTCGGGTAAAGATGCTCCTTTGAAGCGCTCAAGAAGAGTGACAAGCCCATATTTCCCGGTCAAGGCCTTATAATAAGTTTCAATAGAGGGTGTGGCCGAGCCCAAAAGCATCTTTGCGCCATGCATAGTGGCAAGCACAATAGCTGCATCCCGGGCATTATAGCGAGGCGCAGGGTCATATTGTTTGTACGACGACTCATGCTCTTCATCCACTATCACCAATCCTAATTTACTGAATGGCAGGAACACCGAGGATCTAACACCGAGTATAATCATGGGTTCCGTCGAAGAGAGCAAACGTTTCCAAATATCAACCCTTTCGTTGTCGGAAAATTTGGAGTGATACACCAAAAGTCTCTCTCCGAATATTTTTCGCAGACGATCTGTGAGCTGTGTGGTCAGTGATATTTCAGGCACAAGATATAACACTTGGTTACCATCCTCAAGCGCAGCAGCCATAAGATGAGAATATATTTCTGTCTTTCCGCTCCCAGTCACTCCATGAAGCAGACACACCTTGGAGTTGCGGAAGGTTTCCATTATCTCATCGGTTGCTTTCTGCTGAGATTCGCTGAGTGGTGAAAGAATGGGAGTGGCGATATCCGACGATGGGTTGAAACGATTCACGCTCTTTCTAACCACTCTGAAAATCCCTTTATCCACCATAGCTTTTAAAACAGCAGGGGAGGCTCCGGAGGTTGAAAGAAGTTGCTCTCTGGTCACCGCCAAAGGCTCGCTTTTTTGTTTCATCCAACCCGAAAGATCGAGCCATGCAATCAGTGTTTTCTCCTGCAAACGTGAGCGTGAGACATTATCAAAAAAAGCATGTAGCCGATCATTATCATTATGGGAGCAACAAAGTTCGACGTAGGCAATCTTCTTTGGCTTGTATCTCTCCACCACCTTCTCATCTATTTCGAGCGCCCCGACTTCAAGGAGGCGATTGATTATCTTGGCGGAGGCTTTCAGTTTGAGTTCATTTTCTATTTCCGAGATGCGCAGTCGCTTTTTCTCTTCCATTAATTGAATCACGAGGGCTTCGGATTCGGAAATCTTCAACCCTTCTGGCAGTTCCCACTCCTTATTGTAAGAAACGAAAGTCTCACTTTCAGGTTTTAATCCCGAAGGCACAGCAGCTTTGAACACTTCTCCCACCGAGCAGAGATAATAATCAGCAAGCCATCTCCATAATTTTATTTGGGGATACCTCACCACTGGCGTTGCATCTAAGATAGCCATTATCGGTTTTATCTCATAATCCAACGCAGTTGTCTTGTTGAGATGTTCTATTATGCCGGTGTAATATTTCTTTTTGCCGAATTGCACTAAGACGCGCGACCCCGTCTGCACATCAGATTCCAATTCCACCGGAACTTCATAGGTAAAGGTGGAGTATAACGGCAATGGAAGGATAACTTCGGCATACATAAAATAAAATTTTTATATTCTTACTACAAAGTTAGCAATAGTTTAAGAATATTTTTCTAAATTTGTAGCTGAAAATAACAGAGACATTATGAAAAAGTTAAAAATTACTCTTGTAATGGCCCTTGTAGCCATAACTGCCTGTTTCCAGGCCAATGCCGGTTCTCCTTTCCGTTTTGGTGTTAAAGCCGGTTTAAATGTTGATAAGATTAGTTTCAACAAAGACTCTTGGGAGAAAACTTTCAATGAAGATAACCGTTGCGGATTCACTGCCGGTGTCACTACTGAGTTCACAGTGCCTGTGATTGGAATCGGGATGGATCTTTCTTTGATGTACACCCGTATGAACAGTACCGTTCCTTTTGTTGATGAAGACGGACTTATTGGAACAGACAAAGCAAGCAAGAACTTCCTTGAGATTCCTTTGAATCTTAAATACAAACTTTCTCTTCCTGCAATCAGCAGAATTGTGATTCCATACGTTTACACTGGTCCCACTCTTGCACTTAAACTCGGAGGTAAGAGCGATGGTTTTGTCACAACCAAGACTGCTCAATGGGGTTGGAACCTTGGTTTGGGCGTGGAACTTATCAAGCATCTTCAGATTGGAGCCGGCTACACTTTCGGTATAAACAATATCGTGAAGTTTGCCGATAAGACTGTTGGTATGCCCTCATTCCTTCCCGGTGCAGAGGATAATGTCAAGCTAAAGAATAATTACTGGACTGTAACAGCAGCCTATATGTTCTAAAAATGATATACGAAGTGTGTCCGGACGATTAAGGTGCGGACACACTTTTTTATTTCTTTAGGGTTAATCAATTCATGAAAATAAAGAAAATAATAACTGCTCTCCTTCTTCTTGTGTCTGTCTTTAGCGCTTCCGCAGAATTTCGTTGGGGTCCGACAGCAGGAATGAATATTTCTACTTTACATTGGAAACAAGACCTTATCACCACTAAATCCACTGTAGGAGTGAATGCAGGTTTGATGGGGGAGATTATGATTCCGGGCATAGGTTTCGGAGTGGACTTCGGACTCAAGTATTCTCTTCATGGTGCGAAGGTTAATTTTGGAGAGAAAGAGGTGTGGCGTGCTGATGGTTTTGGGAATGAGTCGGTGATGCTTCACTCTCTTCAGATTCCTCTTAATCTTCGCTTCAAATGGACCCGCATGAATGGTGCCGAACGATATGCAGCGCCCTTTGTATATGCAGGCCCGGTCTTCTCTTTTAATCTTGCCACTAATGACCTTGATTGCATTGAGCATCCCGAAGGCTCTTTTGGTTTGCAAGTCGGAGTGGGTGGTGAATTCTTTGAACATTTACAGTTCTCCGTGGGTTATCTCTTTGGGCTGAGTTATGATGTCCGCACTGTGAAGCTGGATAATTTTTCATCTCAGAATCGCGGATGGCAGATTAATTTCGCTTGGCTATTTTAATTGAAACTCTTAAAAACAAAATCTCGAAGCCGGGAATAGAAAAATGATTTTTATGTGCTTTGAGAAGTAGATTTTATAGCGATGGAACAAGAAGAATTGGCGATTACAGAGAAGGCTATTGAAATGCTTCGCACGGTTTTCGACCCCGAAATTCCGGTTAATGTTTACGACCTTGGGCTTATCTATAAGATAGATTACGAGGCAGCTGAGAAAACTCTCCACGTTGATATGACGCTCACAGCTCCTTCATGCCCGGCAGCCGATTTCATAGTAGAGGATGTGAGACAGAAGCTTGTCAGCATAGAAGGCCCTGAAAAGGTGGATCTTCGTTTGGTTTTTGAACCGGAATGGAATCAGGATATGATGAG
>CAZXGU010000080.1:0-13964 GCA_964640375.1 uncultured Sangeribacter sp.
CGAAAAACATGCCGGGATGATAGACAGCTTTGATACCATCAAGGATGACATGGTAGGCTACGGCATAGAGTTCGACTATTCTTTCCGGGATTTCCACGACCGCTTCATCAAGACAGACACAGGATGGAGTATTTCCCTTGGCACAGGATTGGATATTTATGAAAAACCCGAAAACTATACATTGGCATCTGCCCGCCAAGCTTGCCGTAAGTGTCGTGAATTTTCCATAATTTATACAAAAGAATAGGGTATCAATTGCCGGGCATTAAAGGAAAATTATTATTTTTGCGTTTTAATCGGCCGGGCTGCGGAAAAAAAGGAACCCGGGCGGAATAAACTATTCGTTATGAAGAAACACTTCGATAATCATTCGCGTGGCCGCGAGGCTTTTCTCTCGGCTGCCGTTGCTATACTCTCCCTCGTGCCCTCTCTGAAGGCCTCGGCGCAGGCTTCAGCTTCGCCGGAGCGCTTATCCCCTTCTTCACAAGGATATATGGAGCGCGCCCGAACAATGCTTGATGCCGGTAATTATGGGGGCGTGATCGACCAGCTTAAAATGCTCAATACACGAGATACCGACCTCTCTATTCTCGATGCCCTCTCCCCATCGGCCCGCGAGGAATATATATATATGCTCGCCGAAGCTCTTTATCATCGCGGCGACAGCGAATGTATCGACCTCCTTCGCAATTTCGAACGGAATTATCCGGCTTCCCCCCTAGCCCTAAAAGCCAGATTGGCAATAGCGGATTTCTATTTCTTCAATCATCAATGGGAAGAGGCTTTGGAGGCCTATTCCAATGTGGATTTCGACCGACTCAACCGCTCCGACCTTCCCCTCTATAACTATCGCAAGGCTCTTGCCCTTATAAAAAACGGTCAGGCCGACCTTGCCCGCCCACTGCTACGCAAGATTGCCTCTATTCCGGAATATAAGGAGCCGGCAAAGTTTTATGAAGCTTATATCGACTATCTCGACGGCGACCTCGATAAAGCATACGCGGGTTTTTCAAAAGTAGAAGGGAAGGTGGATGGAATTGAACCAGCCTACTATCTTGCTCAGATAGATTTCTCTCGCGGTGATTTCTCCAAGGTGATTGACGCTGAGAAAAAATTGTTGGGTAAGAACACTCCCGAAGAGTTACTACCCGAAACCAACCGCATCACAGGTCTGTCATTTTTCAAACAGAAAGATTATTCCAAAGCCCGAAAATATCTGGCGGCCTATCTTAAAGCCACTCCCAAAGAGCCGGCCCCCGATGCTGTCTATTCCTTAGGCGTGGCCGACTATGAAGAGGGCGACTACGCTTCGGCTGCCGAGCGCTTCTCCACACTCACCGATCTTGATTCCGACCTGGGTCAGAGCGCATGGCTCTACATCGGTCAGTGCGACCTCAAGAGCGGAAATATGGATGCCGCTGCAATGGCCTTCGAAAAAGCTGCCAAATTAAATTATGACCCGGCAGTGACAGAGACAGCCATGTATAATTACGCAGCTGCTCTGACACGCGGCGGTAAGATTCCCTTCTCCTCCTCGGCTGGCATGATGGAGAAATTCATCACCGACTATCCTGATTCAGAATATACCCCCAAGATTGAGGAATATTTGGCCACAGCCTACTATAACGACCGCGATTATCGCAAGGCCCTGGCAAGCATCAACGCAATCCGGCGCCCGTCGGAGAATGTGCTGGCGGCAAAACAGAAGATTCTCTACGAACTCGGAGTGGAATGTGTGGCCAACGGTAATCCTCGCGAAGGAGCTGACTATTTGAAGCAATCAATCGCTCTCTCCTCCCACGACGCCGCCATCGGGGCGCAGTCGCAACTCTGGCTCGGCGATGCCCTATATGCCCTCAATGATTTCAAGGGAGCAAAAACAGCTTATAAAACGGCTTCAACAAAGATAAAGGCCTCATCCAACCGCACTCTCGCCCTCTACGATCTGGCTTATTCGGAATATATGTTGGAGGATTACGCTTCCGCAGCCCGCAGCTTCGCAACGGTTCTCTCCGCATCTCCCGCTCTTCCTACGACCATGAAGGATGACGCTCTTATCCGTCGCGCCGATTGCCTGTATTATACAGGAAATTATGGTGAGGCCAAGAATCTCTACTCACAGGCCATCAAGGATGGAGCAGCCGATGCAGATTATGCCACCTATCGCCATGCCCTCATGCTTGGTTTAAGCAACGACACCAAAGGGAAACTCCGCGAACTATCTGAAATGGAATCCCGCTTCCCCGGTTCGCGCTGGATACCCTCTGCCATGCTTGAAAAGGCTATGACCTACGAAAGTTTGGGTCAGACCGACAACGCAGCCTCGGCGTTCAAGGAGGTTTCGAAGAAATATCCTGATGCTTCACAAGCACGCAAGGCACTCCTCAACCTTGCCATTGCCGACATGAAACGTGGCAAAACAGCTGATGGCGTAGAGGAATATAAAGATATAATCCGTCGTTGGCCTTCGAGCGAAGAGGCAGATATGGCCAACGATGACCTTAAAAAATATTATGCCTCTGTCGGTGAATTGAGAGAGTATTCTCAATTCCTCGCCACTGTGCCGGGAGCCAAGCAGCTCGACCCGGGAGAGATGGAACGTCTTGCTTTCGACGGCGCCGAGATAGCTTATACGGATAACAGCGCGGATATTGCTCTGCTTCAGAATTATGTAAAGGATTATCCCGACGGTAAATATCTCGCACAGGCACTCTATGATATTGCTTTCTCGCTTGAGCGGCAGAAGAAATATGAAGCGGCGGAGCTGACCCTTTCCCAACTTATCTCCTCCCGTCCTCACTCTCCCCAGGCTCCCGAAGCCTTGCTGATGAAAGCCGAGCTCTTGGAGAATAAGTTGGGACGCACCAAAGATGCCCTTCTTGCCTACCGGGAATTAGAGAAGATCGCGCCCCAAGATTTCGGTGCTGAAGCGGCAGCCGGAATCATGCGCACCACCACGGATGCTTCCGAGCAGTTGGCCTATGCACGCAAGACACGACAGGCCGGTGGTCTGTCGGCCGAGCAATTGGAGGATGCCTCCCTGATCGAAGCCAATGCTCTATTCAAGATGAAACGCCCGGCGGAGGCTGTGGAGATTCTTAAAAGCCTGGCTCAGAACCCCTCATCGGAAGCTGGAGCGGAGGCTGCCGTGGAATTGGCTCAATATTATCTCGATTCCAAGCAATATGCCTTGGCAGAGAAAACGGCTCTCGACTTTACCGATGCCGGCACCCCTCATGAGTTTTGGCTCGCCAAGGGATTCATCGCCTTAGCCGATGCCTACCATGCCCAGGGACAAACCCGATTGGCAAAGGAATATATGCAATCTCTTCGCGACAATTATCCAGGCAAGGATGCCGAAATCCTTAATGCCATCTCCTCACGTCTTAAATCTTGGAAATAATGAACCGTAATATACGCTATATATTTTCTGCCGCCACCCTGCTGACAGCCTTGTCAGCAGCGGCACAATTCGACCAATCTATCTCCGTGGAGGGTAAATATGTGCCTGAGGTGATTCGCCTCGACCGCATCAACGCTTTCCCGCGTCAGGAGAAGTTCTCTTTAGAGACCACCCCACTTTCCTACGATTCCAAGAGCACCACAGCCTCTTTCGCCCCGGCGCTCTATACGATGCCGGCATTGGGTTGGAAAGATACAAGGAAGGTTGCCGACAACCGTGGTTATCTCGAATTAGGGGCCGGCTCATGGCTCAATTCCACCTTATCGGCCGGCTACCGCTTCATTCAATCAGATAAAACAGTATTGGGAGTGAGACTACAGCATAACTCCACCTCCCTTTGGAAACCGAACCTTTCCGAAGCAACCGCCGATAATCGCCAATGGCGTTATGATGAGGCCTTGGGCATCTACGGCTCCCATCTGTTCGACGGGAAAGGGCGGCTCGATGCTGCCATTGATTACCATATCGGTAATTTCAATTATTACGGTTTCAATCCCTCATGGCTTCCGGCTACTCTCCCCTCTTCTGATATGCCGAAAGCCCCCACGCAGACACTCAACGACATAGCGGCAAGAGTGGGGTGGCAATCCCCGACAGGTGCCGACAACATCTCCTGGCATATCTCTCTTGGCAATCGATATTTCGGCTACCGGAGTATGTATGATATCCCCGACAGCCGTATAAATACCCCAATGGCCTACGGTTTGGAGGCTTTGAAATCAACACGCGAGGATCACCTATTCCTGAAAGGCGGTGTGCTCTTCCCCACCTCCACCAAATCTTCCATTGGGATTGACCTTGACGCCAATCTTCTCACCTATTCAGGATATAATGATGCCGAGAATCAGACTTACCCTCTTTTCACTCCTTCTAAACCGGACTCGTATGGCTTGATTACGCTCACCCCATATTATCGTTTCGCAATCGACCGCCTCAATTTCCGACTTGGCGTTGATGTGGATATAGCTGCAAAGGCAGGGAAGGAGGATAACCGTTACGATCTATTCCATTTTGCCCCGGATGTAGCTGTGGATTTTGATGGGGGTCCGGCGCGCCTTTACCTCCACCTCGGGGGCGGAAGCCGTCTGCATACACTCGCCAACGGCGCAGAACTCGATTACTACCAGCAACCTTTCATTCTCAACACTGCTCCTGTCTATACGCCTCTCGACGGTGAGTTTGGCGCTTCTTTTGGTCCTTTCTCCGGTTTCTCGGCCGGTATGGGGTTTGCCTTTAAGATTATGCGCGGAGCTTATACGGGAGGTTGGTATCAGATGCTTCTCAACTATGGCCGTTACGCCTATGGCTCGGATGTTCCGGCAGGGTTGATGCAGAATGTAGGGGCTTCGCCCATGAATTACTCTTTCTTGGAGGATGCTACGTATAATATGCATGGTTATAGTCTGCGAGCGAATTTGGACTATGACATGGGGGCGATGTTCAAGATTTCGGCTCAGGGATCTTATCAGCCGCAGAATGGAGAGAAGGGATATTTCAATGGTCTCGACCGTCCAAGATGGGTGGCCGGCATCAAGGCTTCCACTAATCCTTGGAAACCATTGAAGCTGACTTTAGCTTATACCTACCGTGGAGTGCGCAATGCGTATATCTATGGTCAGTTTCATAACGACAAGGGATTCAATGAGTCGGTGTTGACGTCTTATCGCTTGCCGGATGTGACGAGTCTGGATTTCGGTGCCTCCTATTCCATAACGGATAATTTCTCCCTCTGGCTCCAGGCCGATAATCTTCTGAACCGTAAAATTGAGATGTTGCCGGGGCTTCTTTCCCAGGGCATCACGCTTGCAGGAGGGTTGTCGGTGGTGTTTTAAGTTATAAGTTATAATGAATAGGGAATAAGTGGGAGGGGAAAGCTTCAACCAATATAGGCTCTATTTTGTTTGAATAAGAAAAAAGGATTACACATATATGGCAGAAACGCTCACTCTAACATATCTCAATGAGGATGACAAGGCCTACGGCTTGGCCGGGATGGCTATCTCTTTGGCTGCACTCGATGCAATGGATTGTGTAGCCGATATTTCTTTGGATGCAGATGGTCCGATGGTGAATTTCTCTCACCAATATTATCATCCCTCTTCGCCGGCGATTTCGGTGAAGGCAAATTGGAATAATCTGTTGCATAATTTCTATATCACGTCGGCGATGGTTATCTCGAATGTGATGGCTCGTTCGTTGGTTAGGATGCATTCGCCTGTGCCGTCGGAGATATTGGATTCGATCTATGCGGAGATTTCTGAGGAGGGTAAGGAAACATGCTCTTTGGAGGAGGATGAGATAGAGAATATCTATAACCGCACGAGCAGCTATATGCGTCGGATTTTCAATAATCCTCGTGTGATGCCGGCAATTGATGAGTTTGCGCGCACCATTTCGCGGCGACGCACCCTTTCAGGCCATGAGATAATTGATGAACTCAAATTCCTTCAGATCATCTGAGGCCTCCGGCGCCCCGGTAGGAAAAAGTGAAATTTTATTATATTTGCAGCATGACGATTTCGGAAGCCCAGGGGGCGGTGGATAAATGGATTCAGGAGGTTGGGAAACGATATTTTTCTCCTCTGACTAATATGGCTCTTCTCACGGAGGAGACAGGGGAGTTGGCGCGTGTCATGGCCCGGACGTATGGCGATCAGGTGGCAAAGAAAGGTGATCTGCATCATCCCGAGAACAGGAAGGAGGATATAGCCGAGGAATTGGCAGATATCTTCTGGGTGGTGGTATGTCTTGCCAATCAAACCGGCATCGACCTCACTGCCGCCTTCGAAGCATCACTCAAAAAGAAATATACAAGGGATAAGGATAGGTTTCAGTAATGTTTATCCTTTATTAGTCTCTAAATATTCCGCGGCATTTAATCTTGTCAGCCTTGACTCCGGGTATCTCGCCGAGGGAAGGAGAAAAGGATGTTTCTCTTAGGGCTCTTTTTTCGGACGCAGATCAGGTCGCAGACTTAGCAGATTTCGTAGCCATTAAATTGGATTTGGGCAGAACAAGGAGCTGAAGCTCTTCGCAGATGGATAACGTTTTTTGACGGGAGAACAGGAGAACGGGAGGGATATCTTACCCAAGATTGCCATAATGCGAAAAGCTGGTGTGTTTTCTTTATCCGTCTGCGCAGGCTCCCGGAGCCTTTCTGCTAAAATCCATAATCTTATATAAAGCAATCTTATATAAATCTCCGGCAGATCTGCCAAATCCCCGAAAATCTGCGCACGAAAAAATAGAATATATGGGGGAGCTTGGGAAAGCTAAAGAAGCGGGTACATGGGGTCTCTTATGGCTTAGACGGAAGTAATGCAACCGTCTCCGACGGTTGACAAAAGCGATATAATTAATATTTTCACTAATTTGTGAAAATAAAGAAAGTTTGTTATCTTTGCAATCAAATATGCATTGGTATGATTGTAACTTTTGAGGAAGAGTATTTACGAGAGTTATTTGAAAAGGGGAAATGTTCTGATAAAAATGACTTACAGGGAGTGTCTCCAGATATGATAGCCAATAATCTTTCCCCTATTGAACCAACTCATCCTGGGGAGTTTTTGCGCGAGGAAATAGAATCCCGTGGCATTACGCAGACTCGATTAGCTGAGGAGATTGGAGTCAAAGTATCCCTTTTAAATGAGTTAATAAATGGGAAACGTGACTTCACTCTGGAATATGCAATGATGATAGAAGCCGCCTTGGGTATTGAAGCTGATTTTTGGATGAATGCACAAAGTGCTTACAATAGGAACCGACTTAAGCAAGATACCTCTTTTATGACTAAATTGGCTCAAATCCGGAAGATAGCAGCAGTTCTATAGGAGAAAGAGAAAATTTCTTTACGATTAAAGGGGAAGAAGTAAAATGACGATTTCGGAAGCCCAGGGGTAGCGAATATCTTCTGGGTTGTGGTATGTCTTGCCAATCAAACCGGCATCGACCTCACTGCCGCCTTCGAAGCATCACTCAAAAAGAAATATACAAGGGACAAGGATAGGTTTAAGTAATTTTTATCCCTTATTCTTCTCTAAATATTCCACTGCAGAAAGAACAGGAATATTTGAGAAAAAGTCTTTTTCATTTGCTCATTATATAACGTGTCCTTTCATCGGTCATATCTATCAAGGAGGGATCAATGGCATCTTTAATGCTGTGAAGTTTTTCCAACCATTCATTGGTTTTCTTATCTTCAGTTTTGGGTTCTCTCTTTACCGAGGCCTTTACCACTCCCTTCATATTCTCTATCATCCGACGGAGGAATTTGCTATCGGCATCTTTTTCAAGTGTCACTACTATCTGTGTCATAATTATTCTATTCTTTATAATCAATAACAAAGATATAATATAAATTGAAGTTCCCCAAGAGATTTAACAAAATATTGAGAAATCATAAAATTTACGTGATATTCCGTCTTTTCTGTGACCAAGGGAGCTTGCGACCAATTCCGTGCTCGTGAGTCTTTCCTTTTCATCAATAATTCACATGCTCCCAGTTAAGAAGGGGGTGCTCGCAGAAGGGAAAAGAACCTTCCCAGTACGGTCACAGAACTCTTATTTTTTATCTATAAACAAATTTTTTATCTATAAACAAACTAAAAGCGGTGCTTTTTGGAAATATCTCGGAAAGATTCTCAATTGCTCTATCGTTTTGTGATAATTCCAAAAACGTCAGTTTTTAGTTCCTGGAAAAGAATATGAGGGAAAAGAAAAAATTTTACGAACCCTCCGGGATTTTTCTTTTAACTTCTGCGAGCAAAAAAATTAACCTGTACTTTATAGATTTTTAAACCACAAGAGGCATTTGAATTATATATATTGTCGATTAAGCAAGAAAGGAACGACTGGCAAGCACAGACTTTTTATCGCCAGGCGATGCCACGGAAAGGACTGAAATTCACAGAAAGATAATTAATTATTCTACACTGCATTTAATTGTATTTGAATTTTTTACCCTCAGTCTGTGAGATTCCGTCCTTTCTGTGATCCAGGGAGCTTGCGACCAATTCCGTGCTTGGGAGTCTTTCCTTTCCACATAAGCTTAAAGGGTGCTCGCAGAAGGGAAAAGAACAATCCCAGTACGTTCACAGAACTCTTTAATCATACTTTTTAATTATATAGGAGTAAACTAAAAGCGGTGCTTTTTGGAAATATCTCGGAAAGATTCTCAAATGCATTATCTTTCGGTGATGATTCCAAAAACATAAGTTTTTAGTTCCTGGAAAAGAATATGAGGGGAAAGTAAAAGTTCAGTCCATGAAGATTTGCAACCCACGTGCAAGATGTGCACTATAGCCTACAAACCCAAAGCGACTGGGAAATACAGGGATTTTCTATAGATTTTAGGGAATCGCGGAAGTTTAGCCGGCCGCCTTTAATGCCGATTGAAGCGGGTTTGCGCGGATTTATTATTTTTAAATTTAGGTTGAAATTATTTTCTGCAGGTTCAGCCATCGCTGTTAAAATTGCAGTAAGCAATTTCAACCCGCAGATTTGAAATCGGATTTTTACGGTTAAAGTTACCTGTTGATACATCTTGATTCTGCTTGCCACCATACATTAGTAAAGGTATTCACGACCGCGCTTATCCATCTCTATCCGCGTAGGCATATCAGCACTTGTGCTGAGCGGCCCAGCGATAAAGGAACAAGCAGAGAAATAATTCTCCAATTTAAGAAAAAGATCCGCGCTCATCAGCGATGCCTCTCGCTTGCGAGCAAACAATCCGCGATTCCCTTTAAATCCCCTTAAATCAAATGGGATTATTCAAGCCCCCCTGCTGAAATGCATACTCTTATAAAATGTCTCCGCCAGATCTGCCAAATCTCCGAAAATCTGCGCCCGGAAAATAAGTTTAAAGGGTGCTCGCAGAAGGGAAAAGAACAATCCCAGTACGTTCACAGAACATTTTAATAATATGGGAGTAAACTAAAAGCGGTGCTTTTGGGAAATATCTCAGAAAGATTCTCAAATGCATTATCTTTTTGTGATAATTCCAAAAACGTAAGTTTTTAGTTCCTGGAAAAGAATATGAGGGAAAAGAAAAAATTCTGCGAACTCTCTGAGTCAGTTCTTTTTCTTCTGCGAGCAAAAAAATTAACCTGTAATTTCTGGATTTTAAACCACAAGAGGCATTTGAATTATTATATTGTGGATTAAGCAAGAATGGAGAGACTGACAAGCACCGACTTTTTATCGCTGCGCGATGCCACGGAATTGTCAGAATGTCACAGACCTTTTTCTCCTTTTATCGGCGAGAGGATAATTAATATGTCTTTTCCTGGAAGGGGCTATAATTATAATATTGCCTGGCCTGCCTCCGGGTCTCTGGCAGAGGAAAGGAGGTTTTATCTTAGGGCTCTTTTTTCGGACGCAGATGTAATCGCAGATTGAGGAGATTTTCGTAGCCATTAATTTGGATTTGAGGCAGAACAAGGAGCTGAAGCTCTTCGCAGATGGATAATGCAACCAACCTTGCCCCCAATAATCAATAATGCAACCGTCTCCGACGGTTGAGGGTTGGTGTGTCTTGATGTCCACGGGTAGGCTCCCTACGGTCGCCAACCCGTGGTTAAGAATGATTCAACCGGCTCCGCCGGTTGAGATGTGATGATAGCCGATAAGTCACTGTCGATAGGTATGTGAAGATGAATCATACGCTCCTGTGGGTAGGGATGGGAGGACTTTACACTGGGGGGACGAAAGAATAAAAAACTGGGTGAAATATTGGAGATTAGAAAATAATATACTACTTTTGCAAATGCTGACCGCTAAGCAGAAGCCCCGGTCGGGGAAGAGCGGAGCGGGATGTGACTGACATACAATTTTAAAAGCGTTTATCCGCGCTGATTCTTGACACCTTGGAATTTCTCGCAAAAATTCACATCAATAGTCAAGGATTGAGCAACGGTAGATGCCCGTGGGTATGTAATGATTCATGTCGATGCAAGGGCGCGATTTTTCGCGTCCGCATTGACACGATGAGTGCATATACATGCGTGGGCTTCTGCATGTTGCCGTCCGACTATTGATGGGCAATGCGAGAAGCCTCAAGGTGTAGGACGGTAACAGATACAGATTCCTACGCTTTTTTTATACTAACTTAACCGCCAACGATGGGAGTCCGGAGGCTGATTTTTTATTACAGAATCAAAAACATCATGAAAAAATTATTACCCATTCTGCTTGGAATGCTATTGACATTCCCGACACTGGCACGCGACTTCGCTTATACTTACGAAGGTCAAACCCTTACTTACACGGTTCTAGACGAGGAGACGAAAACAGTCCAGATTCGTGAAGGAGATGAGACGAACTATAACCCTACTTACACTATTTATGGAGATTTAATTATTCCCGCCACCGTCAATGATAGCTACACCGAATATAAGGTAACCTCTATAGGCTCCTATGCTTTTTATCTATGCAAACTCACATCAGTAACCATTCCAAACTCGGTAACATCTATTGGTGAAAATGCTTTCCGGAACTGCACACGCCTGAACTCTGTTAATATACCTACCTCTGTAACCTTTATCGGCATGGATGCCTTCCAATCTTGCATGGGTCTACAAAAGGTTGTATTTGACAGCATAGACTCGCTATGCTCGATAGAATTTGCCAATGCAGCTGCAAATCCTCTTTGGTATGCCGATAACCTTTACATAGAAGAGAAAGAGATTAAAGATGTTGATATTCCCAATTCAGTCACTTCTATTCCCGATTTTGCTTTTGCAGGAGGAACCAAGCTGACCTCTATAACCATACCCAACTCAGTAAAAACTATCAAAGACATGGCTTTTCAAGCTTGTATTAGCCTACCTTCCATAACCATCCCAAGTTCAGTAACATCTATTGGAAGCGGAGCTTTCTACCAATGCACCGGGCTTTCTACAGTTATCCTACCAAATACATTACCGACTCTTGAACCTAATGTTTTCTACGGTTGTACCAGTCTAGAATCAATTACCATCCCCAACGGTGTAACTTCCATTGGAGGAGGTGCATTTTCCAATTGTAGCGCCATGACGTCAGTGACCATACCCAACTCAGTTACTTCCATCGGAGAGTATGCATTCTCTAATTGCACCAGTCTAACATCTGTAACCATACCCAACTCGGTTACTTCCATCGGAGAGTATGCATACAAAGATTGCACCAGTCTAACATCTGTGGCCGTCCCTAACTCGGTAGTTGATATAGGTGCAGGAGCGTTTTATGGGTGTACCAAGTTAACAGCCATAACAATTCCTCCCTCAGTTACTTCCATAAAAGGAGCTTCTTTCTCAGGGTGCACCGCCCTGAGTTCTGTGACCATCCCCAATACAGTAATCTCTATCGGAGATGGTGCTTTCCAGAAATGTGACGCCCTGACCTCTGTGACCATCCCCAACTCGGTTACTTCTATCGGCAACTATGCTTTCATGGAGTGCAGTGTCCTGAGTTCTGCGACCATCCCCAACTCGGTTACTTCTATTGGATATCTTGCTTTCGCATATTGCAATAGCCTGACTTCTTTGGCCGTTCCCAACTCAGTAACAGTGATAGAGGATTACTCGTTTCAAGGTTGCAGCGCATTGGCTTCGTTGACACTCCCTACCTCCATAACATCTATTGGCTATGGGGCTTTCTCAGGTTGCAGCGGACTTACCTCTGTTATACTTCCCAACGCGGTAGCAATAATCAAAGGAGCTGCATTTTCTTATTGCAACAGCTTGACCTGTGTGACCATTCCCAGCTCGGTCATAGCGATTGGAGAGAGGGCTTTCTTCGATTGCAACGGGTTAGCAGAGGTATATTATTCCTCTGACGCGCCCATAGAAGGCCTTACAAACATTTTCTCTGATTATTCTGCTACGCTATATGTGCCAGAAGTATCTATAGAGAAATGCAAGAAGATTGATCCTTGGAAGAACTTCTCTAATATAGTGGCATATCAATTCGCAGGGATTGAGGAAGCTTCGGGTGATATGGATGCCAACAAGCCTTACGAGGTATATACCCTTAACGGTATCCGTATGGCTGATTCACTTGACGGTCTTGCGAAGGGCATCTATGTTGTCCGTCAGGGCAACAAGACCAAGAAAGTGTCTGTGAAGTAAAAGATAAAATCTTCAACCTTATATTCAAGGCGATCTCCCTGGCGGAGGTCGCCTTTTGTTTTGGAATTCTAAATCATCAAAAATGGAGGTTCGAGCCCCTGAATGGCTGAGAGAGACAAAATCAAGGCCAAAATAACTAAATAGGTTTTAATTCATCTTTCTTTGTAATTATTTGATAATATGAAATATTATAATTAATTTAGCACTATAAAAATTCAGAGATTTATATAAAATTTCTGAAATCATCGACGAACTTAAACCTCTCCTAATAATCTGATGCTTCCGCTTATTCTTGGAGGTCAGTCTAAGGAATATATATGAATTCTGAAAAAAATAATAGATTTATAGAGGCTTTAAAGAGGAAAGCAGCAGAAATCCTTCCCCAAGGCTCCCAAATGGCCTTATACGGTTCACGTGCACGTGGGGATGCCCGTCCTGATTCTGATTGGGATATTCACATTCTTGTAAAAGGGGGAGAGAAAATACCATTGGAGCTATGGGATGAATATGCGTGGCCTCTTGAGCAAGTGGGATGGGAATATGATGAATGGGTAACTCCGAGACTGTATTCATTTGCAGGATGGTTAAAAAGAAGTTTTTTACCCTTTTATAAAAATGTAGAAAGAGATAAGGTAATACTTTTTCAGAATTAAATTATGACCCTACCAACTGAAAAGAAGTAATATTAAGTGTAGATTATTCAAAATTATTAGGTCGATTGTTTTCTATGAGACAATCTGGGGATTATGAGGATTTATTCGACTGGGATAAAGAGGATGTTCAACCTCTTATTCCAAAAGTTGAGGAATATATCCAACGTGTTCATGAATTAATATCTCAATAGTCCACTTTTTAACGAACTACGTTAGATCTGCTAAATCTCCGAAGATATGCGCCTGGAATGCAACCGTCTCCGACGGTTGAGGGTTGGTGTGGTGATGTCCACGGGTAGGCTCCCTACGGTCGCCAACCCGTAGTTAAGAATAATGTAACCGGCTCTGCCGGTAGGCATGTGATGATAGCCGATAAGTCACTGCCGGTAGGATGTGAAGATGAATCATACGCTCCTGTCGGTTGGCATGTGAAGATAGCCGATAAGTCACCGCCGGTAGGGATGTGAAGATGAATCATACGCTCCTGTCGGTAGGGGATGAGGAGGCCAATGAATCGATCATCAGCCTCCTCGCGGTTTAGCCTATTAAATTACTCTGAAGTGTAGGACGAATTTAAACGTCGTAAATAAATTTCGTTCTTCGGAAAAAATTTATCTTCGTAAATATATAAAGAAGTAATCATAGAATATCATCAAATACGACCAAGAGCAGGGATTGAGCGACAAAACGCGAATGCGGCGGGTCATCTCGACTCGCCGCATTCGCGTGTTTTCCATAATA
>CAZXGU010000081.1:0-13761 GCA_964640375.1 uncultured Sangeribacter sp.
ATGGCATCCAGCGTTTCTTGAGCTTCTTCCTCAAGAGCCCGATGCACGACTACACTAAGGGTGAAGTGCCCGTTAACCACCTCTTCCAGCAATACACAATGCTGAAGAACGCTATCCGCGAAATGGGTGGTTATGAAGCTGACGAAGAAATCGATTAATTCTATCAAGTGGATATTATTCCATCCGAATTAGTCGATCTCAATAACAGATACAACTCTTTTTATCATAGGCCAAGGCGGCGCTTCCCTCGGGAAACGTCGCCTTTCTCTCGCATTTATGTCGGGATAATATAATTTTTATGTTAATATTCATAGAAATATGTAAAAAATTAGTAACTTTGCAGGATAACTCTGCAACCTGTTTCTGAAAGAGCCGGGGAGCGGAAATGAATGAATCTGAGAAATGAAATCACGCCGCCCGGTAAATATAGCAGGAAAACCGTTTCCCTTGCTTCCAAAACTTATCGCCACATCCTTCGGAGCAGGCTTCTTGCCTGTGGCTCCCGGAACATGGGGCGCTTTGGTGGCTATAATTTTATGGTTGCCCTTATATTTATGGTGTGATTGGTCGGTGACGTTCGGCGTCACATTATGCGCAATCATCATCTATACAATAGCCGGGACATGGGCCAGCACCGAATCGGAGAAATATTGGGGGAAGGACCCTGTGGCTGCCTGTGCTGATGAAACAGTGGGCCAATGGATTTCCTTGCTTCCGCTGAGCGCAGGCGTAGCAACGGTGCCATGGTGGGAGATTCTTGTTTCTCTTGCCCTTTTCAGATTCTTTGATATTTTCAAGCCATTGGGAATAAGGAAAATGGAAGACTTTCCCGGAGGGTATGGAATGATGGCTGATGATATATTGGCCGGAATTTATTCCGTGATAATCTTAATGGCTCTCAACTATCTGATATTATGACAGAAGAGCATAACGAACATACCGATCATCATGCGAGGGCTAAAGCGCGCGGCCGACGTGTCGCGGCTAAGGTGATGAAAAGTGATTCCTTAGTGTTCACTTTTCTTCGCTCCACAGTCTCATCCCAGTGTTCGTCGTGGACCGATATGGCAATCAGTTTCGCGCTTTTTGCATGGGTTCACCTCTCGCCATTCCTTTCCACAGCAATCGGAGCTTTTGTTGGAGGTGTGGTGAATTGCGTAATCAATTATCGCTTCACTTTCCATGCCACTGCTATTCCTTGGAAAGCGGTTGTGGTAAAATTCGCTTTAGTTTGGGCAGGCTCCCTGCTCCTCAATTCCTACGGAACTCATGCCTTGTATTATCTATTTCAACGTTGGAACTGGCTTATAGAGATGGGATTCCGTCCTGACGGTTTCTTCGCCGCCGCTCGTCTGCTCACATCTCTTATTGTTTCATTGGCTTGGAATTTCTTGTTGCAGAGATATTTCGTGTTTCGCACTACAGCTTTTGATCAAAAAATTGTCGAAATTATGGATCGGCTCCCCTTCCTTTCTCAAGCAGAGAAGCAGGGAGAATAGGCAATTGATAATAGTCAATTAAAATGGGTATAAAATCTTCAGCTAAAAAGATGCGCGATGCCCTTCAGCAGGGCATTTATGCTGTGATTAATCCTCTTGTAAAGGGGATGATCGCCATAGGAATGACCCCCAATATGGTCACAACTATTGGTCTGTTAGGTAATATTGCGGCTGCCGTGATATTAGTCTATGCCGGATATTTGGCCGGACAGTCGGGCGAAGTGCCTTACTATCTTGTCACCTGGGCAGGCGGTTTAATCATAGGTTTCTCCCTTTTCGATATGCTCGACGGCCAGGTGGCGCGAATAGGTGGAATGGCTTCCACGTTTGGAGCTATGTATGATTCCGTGCTCGACCGATATTGCGAGATGTTCACTTTAGGCGGAATATCTTATTATTTCCTATGTGCCGGCAATCTTCTTGGAGCTTTGATCACCTACTTAGCGGTGATTGGCAGCATCATGGTGAGCTATGTGCGAGCCCGAGCCGAGGGTCTTGGACTTGAATGTAAAATCGGGTTCATGCAGCGTCCCGAAAGGGTAGTGGTGACGGCTGTGGGTGCATTGGTCACCGGTATCCTTGGACAATCGGGTGTGGCTTGGGCCAACTGGTTCCTCTTTGGTGCGATGGCAGTGATTGCCCTTTTTGCCAACCTCACTGCTATTGCCCGCATTGCTCATTCTAAAGCCCAACTGAAAAAATGACGCGCTATCAGGCTCCCACTCTCAAGGAGACACTATGGTGTGTTGTCGGCCTTTTGCTATGGCTGACAATCACCATTCTTTTCATTGGATTCCGACCTGAACATCTTTTCCTTGCCCTCCTTATCGCTGCGCTATATTTTGCCGTGCCTTCCACTCGCAAGTTGGTTGTGGCAATACTCCCTTTCATCATTTTTGGCATCTCTTACGATTGGATGAATTTGTTGCCAAATTATGAGGTTAATCCCGTAGATGTGAAGGGGCTTTATGAAACAGAGAAATCCTTTTTTGGAATCACCCTTCAAGATGGATTGAGAGTGACTCCTAATGAATTTTGGGCAATCCACACTAACAAGGTGATGGATTTCTTTGCCGGTGTGTTTTACCTTTGTTGGGTTCCGCTCCCGATTTTTTACGGATTGTGGCTCTATTTCAGTGGTAAGAAACGACCTTATCTTCATTTTGCGTTAGTTTTTCTATTTGTTAATCTGATAGGGTTCGGACTATATTATGTTCATCCGGCCGCTCCGCCATGGTATGTGGCTCTTCATGGATTTGAAGCCGTACCCGGCACTCCGGGTGATGTGGCTGGATTGGGCGCTTTCGACCAAATGACCGGTCTTGGAATCTTTCATGGTCTATACGCTCGCAATTCAAATGTATTTGCCGCCATGCCTTCGCTTCATTCGGCTTATACATTGGTGGCGTTTATTTATTCTATAAGGGCTCACAGTTCAATTTGGTGGAAAGTGATTCTGGGTGTGGTCACGCTCGGTATATGGTTCACTGCTGTCTATACTTCGCATCATTATATAATGGATGTAATGGGAGGAATAGGATGTGCGCTCCTCGGATTCATCATTTTTGAATATGGACTGATGAAAATTCCTGCTTTCAGACGTTTTATAGAGAGATACGTAAGGTATATAACCAAATGATTATGGAAAATCAAGGAAAAGAACCCGCTGCTGAAAAAGAAACGGTGGTGGAGAATAAATATAAGGATTATGATATACGTCCGGATGTGCTCAATGCGGACGACATAATGAAAATGGTGCCTAAATTGAAAGGACATGAGAAGTTGGTTAAGAAGATAATGCATCTGCTCATGTTCGATGAGGTGAATAGAGTTCATGGTGCCTACTGCAACGACCCGGGACCCGCATTCACTTGGCATCTATTGAACGATGAATTTCATGTGCCTCTGCGTGTTGACAATGAAGATGTTTTGGCTCGGTTCAAAGAGGGTCCGTTTATCACTGTGAGCAATCATCCCTTCGGTTCTATAGATGGAATAGCCCTGATTGCATTGGTAACCAAATATCGGCCTGAATATAAGGTTATGGTCAATATGATTCTGGGCAAGATCTCTGCTATGGGTCCAAACTTTATAAAGGTTGACCAATCGGCCTCCTCAGAAGCCGATAAACGAAAAGTGTCGGTTCATGGAATCCGCGAAGCTTTGCGACAATTGAAAGATGGCGAGCCGGTCGGTTTCTTCCCTGCCGGTGCCATGAGTAAAAGCAACCGTCATAATTTCCTTGTGGATAGGGAATGGCAGCCTTCAGTGCTTCAGATTATTGCACGTGCAAAGGTGCCTGTGATTCCAATTTATTTCCACGGCAACAACTCATGGTGGTTTAATTTCTGGGGTCATGCCTGTTGGCCTATTCGCTCGTTGCTCCTTCCGCGACAGCTCTTCAATCATAAGAAGAACCATGAGATGCATATATCAGTAGGCGAACCAATTATGCCCGACGAACAAGCAAAATTCAAAGGAGATGCCGAAGCTTTGGGAAAATATCTTCGTGAAAAGACCTACGAACTTTCTAAATTGAAATAGAAACAAGATTATTCTAAATAAAATAATTGCAGCCTTGGGAAACCGAGACTGCAATATTTTTATTTGCGGAATAGATTAACAATTTTGTAGCCAACATCTTGCATTGTCAGCACTATCGGAGATATAAAAGGGATCTGAGGGGCGAGAAGCGCCCGATAGTGAGACTTGCGTGCTGTGGTGAATAAATGGAGTTGACCGGGATGGCAAACAACCTCAATCTCTTCATTCATTGAAGCAGGTTCGCCGTCGAGGTGTGCCGGTCCGCTCGCCTTGCGTTTAATGATAAGATGGGGGGTGCGGAAAGTGGTTGCATTGGCTGTTTTTCCAACTAATCCTGCCAACACATCAATGCCGGCTAAAGCCAATTTAAGGGGGGAACCCTTATGGATTATCGTTATATCGAGCAATCCATCCTTTATAGAGGCAGTAGGGGCGATGTAGGCATTATTGCCATATTGAGAGGCATTGCAGCAAGCCACTAAAAGAGCTTCCTCCGTGATGGTTTCTCCATTTGCAATTATGGTATATTCCTCCGAGCGATATTTCACGAATTCATCGAGAGTGGTCTGAAGATATGTGGAGAGTCCGCGTTTACCCTTTTCGCTGAATTTATATGTTACGGTGGCATCAAAGCCCATTCCGAAAGTGCAGAAGAAAGGTTGACCGTTAGCTGTGGCGTAATCGCAGGGGAGCACACGGTCTTCGGCAATTACACGCATAGCCCCTTTAAGTGTAAGGGGTATGTTCAGATGTCTGGCCAGTCCGTTGCCGGAGCCCATAGGAATGATGCCCATAGCCACATTTGACCCGCAGAGTGCACGTGCTGTTTCATTTACCGTGCCGTCGCCCCCACAGGCAATCACTCCGTAATAACCCTTTTCAATAGCCTCCTCGGCGAGTCGGGTGGCATCATGTGGACCGGTGGTGAAGCGTATGTCGGTAGATAGACTGTAGCGTGCGGCCTCATGTCGGATGGCTTCATCGATTCCTTTCTTTGAAGCAGTGCCCGAAATGGGGTTGATGATAACCATCAGCTGTTTCACTAATCGCATGACTCTCTGCTTTATGGTGGTATAAATAATATGTTTCGGCTTCCGTTTCTGCTCTCTTTGTTCAGGAAAAAAGAGGAGTTGGGACAGCGGAATTATTTCGCAAAATTAGTTAAAAAAGCGTTATGGCGCAAATAAGATTATCAACATCCCTTAGGATTATAGGTAGGCAATAATCTCTTCAGCCGAAGGCATAGGGTTGTCGGTCCATACCCGGGTAATGATGAGTTCCGGAGATATAATATAAATCCGGGGGATAATAGAAGTTGCGAAGAGGTTATAAACCCTTCTGTCGGGTTGAGGGGAATAGGGAAGAGAGAGGGCATTCTCTTTCCAGAAAGATTCGATTGAAGGGGTTTCCTCTTCACGTGCTATGCAAAGGAGATTGGCAGGAATATTCTCTTCGATAATATGATTATACACCTTCTGAATCTCCGGCAGCTCCTCCCGGCAATCAGCACAGGAGGTGTTGAAAAAGATTATTATGCTTGTTTCTCCTTTGAGATCGTTGGTAGAGATTATCGAGCCATCGTGCATCTCGACCGAGAAAGTCGGGCAAGCATCGCCGGGTTTCAATGACTCCGTCTCGGGTTCATCTTCTGTGATGCAAGAGGTTGCGAAAAGCATGAAAAAGAGAGAAAGGTAGGGGAGGAATCGGTTCATAGTGGTTAATGATTATTCAGAGAATTAAAAATGTTTAAGCCATTTAACATTACAAAGATAGCGAATATTTCACAATTAATAATTAAATTTGCAGAGTAAAAAGTAGGAATCATACTTTCTAAATTAGTTTAAACAACTTCGTAAATGAGAATAGATATAATCACTGTAATGCCCGAGATGTTGGAACCCTTTTTTCAATGTTCCATATTAAAACGTGCGCAGGATAAGGGTCTGGCTGAAATCGTGGTGCATAATCTGCGCGACTATACCACCAACAAGCATCGCAAAGTGGATGATTATCCTTTCGGAGGAGAGGCCGGCATGGTGATGACTGTTCAGCCGATAGACGCGTGTATTTCAGCTTTAAAGGCAGAAAGGGATTATGATGAAGTAATATTCACCTCACCCGACGGCGAAACTTTTGACCAGCCGATGGCAAATCAATTGTCGATGCTTGAGAATGTGATTATCCTTTGCGGACATTATAAGGGGATCGACTGGCGCGTGCGCGAGCATCTCATCACAAAAGAGATTTCTATTGGGGATTATGTCCTTACGGGAGGTGAGTTACCTGCCGCTGTTATTGCAGACGCCATGGTCCGTCTAATCCCGGGAGTGATTGGGGATGAGCAGTCGGCACTTTCAGATTCATTTCAGGATAATCTCTTAGCGCCTCCGGTCTATTCTCGTCCGGCAGAATATAAGGGTTGGCGAGTGCCCGATATTCTCCTTTCGGGTCATGAGGCCAAGATAGCCGAATGGCGTTATGAGCAGGCGCTTGAACGCACCCGTAGATTGCGTCCCGACCTTTTGGAGAAAAAATAGAAACTGATTAGGAAAATAAAAAGAAATATATTCGAGAAATAACGTTAAAATCAGAGAGGGCGCTTGAAAAATCTGAATAAAAAAATCGGAGAGTAAAAAAAAATTATTAACTTTGCAAAAGTAACGGGGCGGAGAGCCTGTTATCAAAATAACTTCAAATCAATAATTAGCCGCAATAGCTCAGTTGGTAGAGCATTTCATTCGTAACGAAAAGGTCATGGGTTCGAGTCCCATTCGCGGCTCAAAAGAGGGCGAGTCAAAAAATGACTCGCCCTCGGAGTTTTGATGTATATACGAAGTATAAGTGGCTTGGGAGTCATGCAATCTGAACCATCTTACCGGTTTCAATTTCATTTTTTAGGAAATCAAAGACATAAACAGGACTTTGAAAGTAGAGACCACATTTTGGGTCGTTGATTTTTTCAAAAGTTTTTGAATTATATAATTCATCCAAGGCTCTTTCCATATCCCATCCATACTCTTACATTAGCATCTCCGTGAGATCGGCTGCTAAAAATTCTATGAGCAATTGCATGTCTCTTTTCATAATTTCGATAAATATTTTATGGATTTCTCGGTTGCAAATAAATATTGGGTGGATTTGTCTCCATAATATTTTATTCGGTCAATAAGTTTTGAAACTTCAAGATTGCCTTCCGAATAGAGCCTGACTTGTAAGCCTACTCTATCATCAGCAATTGGACCAATTACAATATCATATTGATGAGCTTGGACATTAGATCTATTTTTTCTATTTTTCACTATGAATTCTGCCCATTCTTCTGAATAATCATCAAATATCTTAATATTAAGTCCATCCTTTCTTGCCTCTTCAATATTGAACTGAAATGTAGATACTGTGGGAGAACCATATTCAAGAAGGTCAACTTTTGTTTGAGCCATTGCCTCTGCTTGGTCTCTATTAGGATTAAGATAGAAGCCATGTCCAAAATCTTTGCCTTTCCCACTTTTGGTGAGGTCGATCGAATCTATGGCTACATTTGAACCGTGATGAAGTGTTATCATTGGATTTTACCTCCGTGATTAAAACATACTAACTGGAGATCTTCAACAGCATTCTCAATGGAAAGCGTGTGTTCAATATCATAATGCTTATTTAGAAAATCAAGTCCGGAAAAGCGTCGGAGATAAGCGTATGCTTCCTTGTTTGTAAGTTTATACTGTTCGGCAAAGCAGCTTATCACGGTAACAATGTAATCTATTTTATTTCTAATACCTTGTTTAATCATTTTGAGGAATTATTATCTTAACTGCAAATATATAAATAAATCGGGATACACGGAAGCATGCGAAATAAATTAAGGAAGTTAATGATGGTTAAAAAAGATTTTATTAAATTTGTAGATATAAACTTATAAATCGTTCATCATGAAAAAAGAGATTAAGACAGTGAAGGCTCCGGGCGCAATCGGCCCTTATAGCCAGGCAGTGAGAACAGGCAACCTGATTTTTGTCTCGGGTCAACTCCCAATCAATCCTGAAACAGGCGAGATGCCGGCCGACATCAAGGCCCAAACCCGTCAGAGCATCGCTAACATTAAGGCTATCCTCGAAGCTGAGGGCGCCACTCTCGACAATGTGGTTAAAACCACTTGCCTTTTAGCTGATATGTCGCTTTTCGGCCCCATGAATGAGGTTTATGCCGAAGAGTTTAAGGAAGTTTATCCGGCTCGTGCAGCTTTTGCTGTAAAGGAGCTGCCGAAGCAGGCTCTCATTGAAATCGAAGTTATCGCATATTGTTGAAGCGTGATAAGGGTGCGTCTGCGGAGTTTTAATTAGCGCGAAGCTGTTTCCGCCCGAAGCTGTGCTTCGTTAAAACATTCATTTATGGAAAGCTATTTACAGATAGAAAAACTAACCAAATCTTTTGGCGACCGTATCCTTTTTGAAGATCTCACCCTCGGTGTGTTTCAAGGAGATAAGATCGGCATAATAGCTCCTAACGGAGCCGGAAAAACCACCTTTCTGAATATCATAGCCGGCAAGGAAGATTATGATTCGGGGAATGTGGTGTTCCGTAATGGGCTGCGCGTAGGCTATCTGGAACAGCTTCCGGCGATGGATGCCGACATGAGCGTGCTCGAATATGTGGCTTCCGGTGTGGTGGAAGATGAACAATGGAATGGCCCCGATTTGGCCCGACAGATGCTTTATCAATTCCGCATCACTGATGTTGATGCCCCTCTTGGCCAGTTGTCGGGAGGACAGGCAAAGCGTGTGGCTTTGGCAAAGGTGCTCATGGGCAAGCCCGATATGCTTATCCTCGATGAACCCACCAACCACCTCGACATCTGGATGATAGAATGGTTGGAAAACTATCTGTCGCGTCAGAAAACCACTCTCCTCATGGTTACCCACGACCGTTATTTCCTCGATAACGTGTGTAATCGCATAATTGAAATCGACCGTGGACAAGCGTTCTCCTATTCCGGCAATTATGATTACTATCTCCAAAAGCGCGAGGAGAGGATGGAGAATATGTCGGCTGAATTAGCTAAAGTGAAAAACCTGCTCCGCACCGAGCGCGAATGGATGCGGCGGCAGCCACAGGCGCGTGGCTCGAAAGCCAAATATAGAATTGACAATTTTCATCAATTGGAGGCCAAGAGCCGTGTGGATCTATCTCGGCGCGATGTGGAACTGACCGTTAAGTCATCTTATATCGGTTCCAAGATTTTTGAGGCAAGAGATGTGAAGAAGGCCTTTGGGGATAAGAAAATTCTCAATGGCTGGAGCTATGATTTTGCGCGTTATGAAAAAGTCGGCATCGTTGGCGACAACGGTGCCGGCAAATCCACCTTCATCAAACTGTTGTTGGGTCAACTGCAGCCCGATTCAGGCCATTTCGACATCGGCGAGACGGTGCGTTGGGGTTATTATTCCCAGGAAGGCATGACCGATTTCGACGACCGTAAGAAGGTGATAGATGCCGTGCGTGAAATAGCGGAAACCGTTCGTATCGACGATAAAACCACCATGACCGCGTCTGCTTTCCTTTCCAAATTCCTATTTACTCCCCAGACGCAGCAGAAATATATCGCGAAATTGAGCGGAGGTGAACGACGCCGTCTATATCTGGCCACTGTATTGATGCGTAATCCCAACTTCCTTATCCTCGATGAGCCCACCAACGACCTCGATATCATGACGCTTGCCATTTTGGAAGATTACCTTGTCAATTTCAAGGGATGTGTGATTGTGGTGAGTCATGACCGTTTCTTTCTCGATCGTATTGTCGATCATCTCTTCGTATTCAAGGGGGACGGGGAAGTGCGTGATTTTCCAGGCGACTATTCCACTTATCGCCATTGCGTGGCCGAAGAGGAGAAGGAACGCAGAGAGCTTGAACGCAGAGAAAAAGAAGAACAGGAAAAGAAGAATGGTGGTTCTAATCCTCCGTCTTCCACCGGAGCCTCGCGTCGTCAAACGCCGGCTAAGGTGAAGCTCTCGTTTAAAGAGAAGAAAGAAAAAGAGGAATTAGAGAAGCTCCTCCCTGAATTAGAGAAAGAAAAAACTGAACTCGAAGGCCGCATGTCGTCGGGAGAGATGACAACACAAGAGATTGTGGAAGCCGGCGAAAAAATGAAAAATCTAATCGATCGTATCGACGAGGGCGAAATGCGCCTTCTCGAATTGATGGAGAAAGAGGAAGGCTAAGAAGTGGGGGAGGATTTGAACAAAGACATTTCGTGTAATTCAGCGATAACAGCCTGTGTGGATTCCGATGCCGGTAATCCGCGATTAATGATTGCTGAATGGAGTGATGTTAAGTTTATAAGCCATCGCGGAGTGTATGCCCTTTACTCGGCAACCCGTTACGGCCGTAGATATTTCCTTAAAGGTCTCGCGGAAAAATATAGGAATCTTCCTGAATGGAATCGGTTACTTTTCAAAGAGTTCGAAATCGGTGTGCAATTGGATCATCCCGGCATTGCAAGGACTGTTTCATGGGAGAATATTCCCGGAGCCGGGGAAGTCCTGGTGATGGAATATATCGACGGGTTAGAGCTTGGGGAGTGGCTGAAAAATGATAAAGGAAGAGAAAGAAAGGAGCGAGAGGTAGTGTTGGGTCGCATTGTTGAGGCTCTTGATTATCTACATGCGGCAGGAGTTAGCCACCGAGATCTGAAGCCGGATAATATCCTTATCACTCATAAAGGGAATAGGGTTAAGATTATCGATTTTGGACTTGGCGACAGCGATGAATTCATAGTTTATAAAAGTTCGGTAGGAACCGAGGGCTTCGGGGCTCCCGAACAGCGGGAAGAAAAGACCCGGGAGGCGGCTATGAGTGCCGATATCTATGCTCTTGGTAAGATAATGGAACTGATGCTTCCCGAGAGGAGATATCGTGGTCTAATCAAACAATGCTTGCGCACAGATCCTTCCTCGCGTCCCACGGCTTCACTTGTGCTGAAACAGCTTAATAGGAAAAACCGAATGCCTGTTGTGATAATAGGTGGATCGGTTATTGCGATTATTATTTTTTCCCTTGTTTGTTACATCCTTATTCAAAAAGATAATGAGTTTACGAGAAATCACTCCGTTCAAGCTATTAATGAGATTCAGAAGCCGGTAGGGGATTCTGTTGTTGTCAGAGACACTGTGTTTGTTGAAAAAAGAGATACCGTAATAGTGGAAACAGCGGGAAGCCCCAAGGAATCAGCGATTAAAGCACAGTGGGACAAAATAGTGAGAGTGATTAATTCAGCAATGGAGGTTTGTGTAAATTACGATTTTCCCGATAAAGAGGATCATCTCAATGAATTCGAGAAAAGTATCCCTGTATGGCAAGATGAACTGTATCATAGTTTATTAGCCATTGGTTGTTCAGATGAAATAGCGAAAAGAAAGAGGGAGGAATTGGCAGATTATATACTGCGATATGCTAAAAAATTAAGAGCCGCCAAACCCTTTAAATCTCCCATCGTAATTGAAAAACACGATAGCGTGTCCTATTAGACCCCATTTTTAAGAAATAAACTTAAAAGGCTAAAGTTGGATTAACTTGGATTAAGATAATCCGATTAAAATGTCATATTTTTGCACAGAAGATTAAATAAGTAGCTGGTAAGAATTAATGAACAGAAAAAACGAAGTTATTTTTGAGTTGATTTGGTTACGGAATGAAGGAACATACCTTCGTATGTGACTGAATGACAAAACCAAAGAAACCAAAAAGAACGAGTTTTGGCGTTCAAGATTTCCATGCTACATATATCGATTAATTTTTAACAGCTACTTACCTTCAATAAGTAATTGATTCTTACAACTTCAAAAAGCAAAAGTATGGCAAAGAAATCAGCAATATCCGGAGAATACATCATCACCGTAGAAGATACCGGCACAATAAGAGTCTGCAAAATCTATGATAATGTGAAAGGCTCTCTCAGAGAGTGTGCAGAAGCTAAGGGTTTCGAATATGACCCCAACTGGACAACGCGTCAGTTCGGCTCAAAGTTAATAAAAGAATATGGCGACGGCACTCAGGCAGAGATTGGTGAATACACTGTTGTTAAGCGTGATAGCGGTACGATAGAGACCTATCGTACCTACGCCAATACTAAAGGAGCGCTTCGTGAGATTGCAGCCTCCGTCGGTTTTGAAATCAACGAGAACAGTAATACTCGCCAAAACGGCTCAAAACTCGTTGATTTCATTAATTCCAAAAAGTGAATTCTTCTCCTCACTCGTATGCCTAACCTTGTTTCATGTATAAAACAAGATGTTATTTCCTTTGTTGAGCATCAACCTGAATTGATGTTCAACGAAGGAGATTTCCAACTTCAGTTAAGCGTATGGCTTTTGAGAACGGGTCATTATGATGATGTGCAGGTGGAATATTACTTGCCTAACGAAATGGCCTCCGAGGCTGGCTACGACTGGGATTCAAATCTATATCTTGATGTAGTGGTTCGTAGGGGGGAAGATTATTGTCCAATTGAATTAAAATACCCCACTAAAGGTTTAGTGCGCGAAGCAACCAGATTTGGAACAAAACTCAAAAGTGTGCAGTTATTACGCAATCATGGGGCGCAAGATATAGTAAGATATAATTTTTGGAAAGATGTTCGCCGAGGAGAGATTGTGAAAGCTCTTTTCCCGAAAGTAAAAAATGCATTGGCTGTAATGTTGACCAATGATGAGTCTTACATCAAACAGGTGCGATCCACGGCTGCGTGTTATCCCTTTCGGACAACTGAAAATGAAATGATAGGATCCTGTCTGATGGATTGGAAAGGCACCCCTATGATTCGTAAAAATCACCTTCCTTTTCAACTGGATGGGAAATATAGAGTGAATTGGACCAGACATCTTATAGAAAACGAAATTTTTTATCTCACAATAATTGAAATTTAACATTGATAATTTATGGCAGTAAAGACAACAGCTTCCGGCAAGATGGATAAACGCACCAAGGAGTATAAGGAACTCAAGGAGCGCCTTGCCAAAGCGCGGGCAGCCAAAACAAAGGCATCCTCGCCTAAAAAGCAGACCACCAAGTTGAAAAAGACAGCTTCCGGTAAGGTTGACAAACGCACAAAAGAAGGGAAGGAAATAGCAGCTCGCATGGCTAAAGCTCGAAAAGCAAAGAATTCTCTTGCCAATAGAATCAAACGTCTATTCCGATAACTTTTTAAATACCTACAAATGCAAACACCAACAATAACTATAGCCTCTGTCCTTGCTGCGATGATTTGGGCAGATGGCGAATTTTCAGAAATAGAGAGAACAACATTATCGGAAATTGCAGAGGCTCTCGGGATTCCGGAGAAGGAACTCTCAATGAATGTGACTGCCGCTCTTGTGGAATTGAAAAATATGGATGAGTCTAAGGCAACAGATTTTGCTGTGAAACACGCATCTAAGGTCAATGAAGAGGAGACCGGTGAAGTGTTCCAGACCCTACTGCAGATGGCTCTGTGCGATAATGTACTCACATACGGTGAGGTTCACAATATTCTTGCTCTTGCAGAGGCTCTCGATATTGACCAGGATGCAGCTATTCTTATGCTTTGTGATCTTGTGAAGTCGGAACCCGAACTTGAAGTGTCATTTGAAGAGGATTAAAAGATTATGGCAAATAAAATTAAAGTTTACGGCAAGGCTCAAAATCGCACCTCTTTAGGAATCGTTCATGCCTACGTAATTATGTACCC
>CAZXGU010000082.1:0-13718 GCA_964640375.1 uncultured Sangeribacter sp.
AGGAATCCGCTGACAGTACAAACGCGAATTGCAGAACACCGGGAAATGGACGATAGAGAAATTCATCGCGTTGGCTAAGATGTTCTTCACAGGAGAAGATGTTCCGAAGAGCGCGATGCTGCTTGCCGGGAAGAATCTGCTTGAAGAGATTCAATGTATCGACTTCTCGAAGCATCCGGAGATACAGATCTTGGCGGCCACGAATAATCTTGGTTGGGCGGTGACACGCATACATACGGTCTTCGGGGATATCGACATCAAGCGCGAGCCGACACTTGACACTCTTGGCTGGAGCAACAGCGGGGCATTGATAGGGGAAGACCGTCTGGTTCATTATGCTTTCAGCCCTAAGCATGAATTCAGCGACCGCGTGGAGGGGGAGGAAGCGACACGCAAGGGTATCATCGTCTGGGATGGACTTGCGCTGAAGGGGGCATGCCATATCTGGATAGATGGCGAGGGGAGCGATGCTAACAGCGAATCTACGGTCTATACCATCTGGGAGAGCGAAGATGCACCCGAGGCGGATGCGCTGACCGAAGGGGCTGTCTATTATCTGATAGAGGATTGCCCCGGAATATCGGAATATGCACAGAACGGCCAGATGTGGCAGTATAAGAACGGGGCATGGAGCGAATTCAGCGGCGTGATCATGAGATAAAAGATTAACCAAAGGGGGCGGTCGGAGCGGAAAGGTTCGGGCCGCCCCTATAACAGATAGAAGCGATGGGATTAAAGATATATACAGTGAATGGCCTGATGGACTGGCAGGCAGAGATAAAGGCGGGGAAGGCGAGGGTGACGGTTCATTTCACCGGGGGCGCGATGACGGCCTACGGGATAACGCCGGCGGAGTATTCTACACGGGATCCGTTTGTTCAGGCAGTTATAGAGCGGAGCGACTATTTCAAGGAGGGGAGGATAAGGCTTGCGCGCGAGATAAAGGAAGCGAGGGGGGAGAGAGGAAGCAGAGCGCCGGAGGCCGGCAGCCAAAATAGGAGGATTACAGGAAGCAGAGCGCCGGAGGCCGGCAGCCAAAATAGGAGGATTACAGGAAGCAGAGCGCCGGAGGCCGGCAGACAAGAGGGGGCAGCTAAAGCTGCTGCACAAAACCAAGCTTCTCCTTCACAGGAGGAGCAGGAGGATATGATTGAGCAGGAGGAAGGGATTGAGAATGGGGAGGCGGAGCGAGTGCAGGTTAGCTGCTTGACGGAGGCTCAGAATTATCTGAAGGAGCATTTCGGGATAGCGACGAGCCGCTCGCGCAGCCGGGAAAGGGCACATGAGCTTGCTCTTCAGAACGGAGTGATCTTTGAGGGGTTGGGATAGCCCTATCTTGTGGGGATGGGATAAGAAGGGGATAAATGACAGCTACCATTATAGAGAAGAGAAGAAGGCCATGGTGTATGAAAAGGGAGAGATAATAAGGGATGTGAGGCGAGCGATAGATATGAACAGCCGAGATGAGCGGTTGCTATCGATAGAGGATGAGGACACGCTTGAACTTGAAGAGCTGATCTGCTCGAAGATAGAGGACGGGGTGAGGATAGTGGAGCTTGAGGCACCAGCTCATCTTCTTGAGAGCGGCCATGATATGGTTCGCGCCGGGGAGAATGCGGTCTTCATGGGGGATGACGGGAAGGGATTTCTTCTCTTGCCTAAGGATTTCATGCGATTGGTAGCGTTCCGGATGAGCGACTGGAAGCGAACAGTGTTTGAAGCGATAAGCGAAGGGGATCCACGCTATCTACAGCAGTCGTCGCGATGGCCGGGGATTTGCGGGAATCCGGAGAAGCCGGTGGTGGCGATAGTGAGGCGGAGCGAGGGGATGGTATTGGAGTTTTATTCATGCCGTGATCCTGAAGCTGTGTTGGTTCAGGCGACTTATATACCGCGGCCACGACTGGATAAGGGAGGGAGGATAGATATATCTGAGGGGTGTTACCGGGCGGCTGTTTGCAAGATAGCGGCTCTTGTGCTTGCGAGCTATGGGGATTCGGGATTTCAGGTGATGAACGAGATGTCGGCATCGCTGCTTAGATGATAACGAATAAAAAATAAGAGGCATGGAATCAGGAACGAAGGCTGGGAATATGGATTTGCCGGGGAGTTTGAGTGTTAGCCGCCATGCGAATGTGGGGGCGAGCGCACGGGTGAACGGGGATTTGAGGGTTGGACACACCCTCTTTGTGGAGGGGGGGATAGAATCGCGCGGGTTGATGATGACGTGCAAGGGGATGTTTAGGGATGAGGGGACTCTGAGGAAGGTTTATCCGGAGGCTGAGGAGGGTTGGTGGGCGTTGGTTGGGGAAGGATTGCCGGCGAAGGTGTATTTAGGGGTAGATGGGAAATGGGTGGCGACTGGGGAGACGAGCGGGGTGACGATGGTTTACCGGGATATATTCCCTCCGGATAATTATTGCCGGTTGATGACGCGGGAGGAGGTTGAGGCTTTAGTGGATAAATATTTCAAGTATTAATTAAAGATATAGAGTTATGTTGGTATTGATTGATTCAGAGAATTTGGAGACCCTATTGGAGAAACTGAGTGAGAAACTTGCGGCAGCGCTGAAGACGGTTCATCCGATGCTTCAGTTGGCAAAGCTTGACACGCTTGGGACTGACGGGAGCAAGGAGGCGATGACTGACTTTTTCAGGAACACGGTGAATACTCGCTTCCGAGTGTTTAGTGCTCCAGGGAAGTATGTGGGGGTTTTGGAGGTGATAGGGGACTCGATGCTTCATGTGGTGACAGAGATTTTCACTACTCATGCTGTTTTGAAGGATGACGGGACATTTGATGCTGGGCATAATTGTACTGAGCTTTACACCTATTTCCGGAGCTATAACATCGACAGCCCGAATTTGGAGAATGCGAAGGGGACATGGAGCCCATGGAGGATGATGCTTAGCAGCGAGCGCCTGAAGGCTGAAGATTTGAAGGCGAGTGTTGATAATGCTTTACAATATTAATAAAATGTGAACGGCATGGAGACGAAGGAGCTGAAATTTGAGAAGACTGGACTGGGGTATTCGGCGAAGTTTGCCTGCACGGGGGCATGCATGGTTCAGCTGATGCGGAAGAACAATGCGCCGAGGGTTCTGGTCTATGCGAATTTGCCGGGGATGGATCCGGTGGTTGTGGATGAGCACAGGAGCAGTTTTTCTGGAGGGATTATCTTCGGGATCGATTTGCCGGGGGTGGAGGTGACGATTTGGAGCAGCTCGGAGGTGGAGGCAGGGAAAGTTATGGTTTATTAATGAAGCAGAGCGCCGGAGGCCGGCAGCCAAAATGGGAGGAATACAGGAAGCAGAGCTTCTGGCGGAAACAGCTTCGCGAGGGTGGAGGCTGAGATAAAAAACTCATTATTATGGAGCATGAATTGAAGACGACGCATGGGGCCCAGACACGGCTGGGCTGCGGGAAGGCGATAAGCCGACATGATTATCCGACAGGCGGGGGCGAGGGAGGAGGGAGCAGCGGCGGAGGAGAGGGAGAGAATGGGGGCTGCAACTGCGTTGCGGCGACGGATGAGGAAGTGAGGGCAGCGGTTGAGGCTGCGCTTATTAATAATTAATCTTTAATCAATTAAAATTTATTATGGAGAAACTTTTGAAATTGAGCCATATCGCGGTGATAGTGGCAGCGGTGAAAGCATGGGTGAAGGGATTGGTTGATGAGGCAGTGAAGAAGGCGACCGACAAGGTTGATGCTATCTTGGCTGATGCGCCTGAGGCGTTTGATACGTTTAAGGAGGTTGCGGAATATATTGAGGATCATGCGAGCGTGAAGGAGGCTCTTGAGGAGGCGATCGGGAATAAGCTTGGGAAGGATGAGCTTGTCTATGCCACGGATGCGGAGGTGACGGCAGCGGTAACGGCAGCCTTGGAAGAGGAATAGGACAGGGACTCCTCCGGGAGAATTGAAAGGATTAGAGATTCTTCCGGAGGAGTAATTATTTTTAAAAACGGCGCGAGATTATGGAGAAGAATTTGAATTTGGGGCATATTGGGACGATAATGGAGGGGGTGAAGGGATATGTGGGGAACAAAAAAAGGGAGATAGAGAAGAGATCTCTCCCGATAGAGATGAATCCATTTGGGATTTCAGAGAATACGGGTTATGAGAAGGAATTGTATGAATTTTACAATAATAGCCCGGTTGCCTTGGATTCTGGCTGGCCGGGGATGGAAGAGGATCCGCAAGGGTTTATTTTCAATTATATTCCCCCGATGCTTACTTTTATGAGTTTTTGCGGCACTATCTATGAAAGGCTATTGAACTGGATGGGGACCGGGATATTAAACGGGTTGCATCTATCGCCGATTATAATAAGATCAGACGGCTATTCGAGGGTGTCTTTATGGCCAAACCATTATTTTCATGATACGAAAAAAGGGATAGACATATTGGATTTTGCGCCGATATATGATAAGGGATATGAGACATGGGTGAGGCCTGAGCTGACATTTGATAACGCAAACGAAAGATTTGATTTGCGTTTCTATCCTGAGATATTGGATATAGAGATGTTTGAGAAGCTTGAGGAATGGAAAGGGAAGGGGCTTGTTGTGAAGGATTTTCTATTGCGTAACGGGGATTGCAAGGATGGGAAGAGGAATTTCGATGCCATTCCATACGATGTTTTTTTCAAGACAAAGCAATTGGAGATATTGAAGATATTGGAGAGGGCGAAGTGGATCCGGTTTCGGAGCGGGGGGGAAGATGCTCTGAATCCGATTGTGATGGCTGAGATTGTCAAGAGGGAATATTATGATAACGGCCAGCTGAAGAGGATTCGGTCGGGTGTTAAGGATCTGGTTGCAGACAAGTATTATCTGAATGTGGAAATTACGGATCATGAGATGAATTCGAATGGGGTTGCGGAGGTGGATATGCTCTGGGTAACCCTTTGACCAACGACAGCTGAAGCTGCTGCACACAAGCCGGAGGGCGGCCGCCAAAATGGGCAGCTGAAGCTGCTGCACAGAACCAAGATTATAATTACAAGATGGGAATAAATTTATGAGGATAGAGAGTGAGATAAAAAAATTCGAGATATTGAGGGAGGAGGTATATGCAGAGATTTCACAGACATCGTCATATACTGGGAGCAAGATGAGCGGGGATGAGACGGCCTACGAGCGGATTTTCACTACTGAGGCTGACCGGAGTCAGCTTGAACGGTTCTGGGATGAGAGCTGCACGGCTGTATGCGAGGCGATGAGGAAGTATCTTGTTTCTGATGGGGCCACGGAGGAGGGGCATGTTTTTGAGATGGAGTTTTCGCGGAGTTTTGATTCGGCGTTGCTGCCGAGCATGAGGAAGGACTTGTTTTCCTTTTTCGTGATGAATGTGGCGGCGAAATGGTTCGGGTTCTGCAACAAGGGGGAGGCCGGGGATTATGCGCAGGCGGCAGCTTCATTTTTGGAGAGCTTCCACCGAAAGGCGTGCTATAAGAGCAAGCCGACGCGGCCGGTGTATTCAGAGTGATGGTTATTATTAACAATGAAATTGATTTTACAGGGCGATAATTTTTTTTAAAACAATAACGATATGGCAGAGAGCAAAAAGGAATTGACAGTTACGCTTGAGGTTGGGGAGCTGATGCATGACATCATGAACAAGGCTTATCTCACAGGACAGGCGCGCGAGGCAGAGGGGGCAAAGAATTATGAGGCGGCGAGCAATATGCAGGCGTCGAAGGATGACGACAACAGCTATCAGTTGCGCCGCAGCCTTGCGAATGCGTTTTCAGCATTGAAGAGCCTATTGGGAGAATATCTCGATGAGGACAAGAGCCTGAGCAAGAATCTTATCCAGAAGGAGATAGACAATGACGGGCAGATAAGCCTACAGTTTAAATTGCCGAGCAATTATAACAATGCGTCGGCTGATTCACTTGGGAACGGGATTCATGCCTATCTTGTTGACATGGCATTGAGCGAATGGTTTATGATTACGAACAAGCAGGATGCTCAGGATTATATGAATCACGCGACGCTGAGCCTGGAGACAGTGAAGCGAGCTTTGTATAAACGGAGCCGTCCGGTAAGACCTACATATTAAGGAGGAGACTATGGATTGTTGTTGCACGGGCGGTGATTATTTATCCGGGAGGGGGAGAGGGGAACGGAGAGTGAAGTTATATTTCAAGCGGGAGAATCTTGATTACAGCATCCGGAACTATGCCTATATCGAGCATGACGCTCTTGGAGAAGAGACTGAGCACACTCGCCACCTTGTGGCGGATATATGCGAGGAGGGGAACCGTGACAGGGTGAGCGAGATCTTAGGTTTGGTACATGCGGAGGTTATAGAGCTCCTTTATCCCTATACGAAGCGCGAGGCAGAGGAGGAGGTTATAGACAACCGGATATGGGAGCCTGAGAGCTATTTAGTGGAGGTTCGTTTGCCAGAGGGTTTCTCGCAGACGTCTGTTCATCTTCTTTCGCGGTTGATTCATGAATATATGGTTTGCCGTTGTCTGGCCGACTGGCTTAGCATCACGCATGACGCGGCGGCTGCGATTTGGCAGGAGAAGGCAGCGGCGGCGCGGGCGGAGATAGGGAGGGTGAAGAATATGAGGAGAGGCGTTCTGACACGGCCGTTGCAACCGTTTTAAAGGAGAGAGGAGAAACGCTTAAAAGATTAGAAAGATGATAAGGGAAATTATAACATTGGAGAAGATTTATCTTTTTGTGGGGGTGTTTTTCGCTGTGAGTCTGCTTGTGATCATGGCAATAGTTCTTGATTTATGGGACGGGGTTCACACGGCTAAGAAGCTACAGGAGAAGGTTCATTCTCATAAGCTGAGGATAACGATGGGGAAGATGAGCGAGTATTGGAGGTTTATTCTGATAGGTTTCCTTGTGGATTGCCTTGGTTTGTTTTTTCCATTTTACATTTTGCCGTTTGTGGCGGTATTGTTCGGGGCCGGACTTATTGCAGTGGAGGCTAAGAGCATGTTTGAGCATGCGAACCGGAGGAAGAGCCATACGGCTGATCTTCCGGATATGATCAGCGAGATAATAGCTGCGGTTGACCGCAGGGAGGCGCAGCAGATCATAGAGAGGCTTAGGGAAAGCCGGAGAGGGCAGCAAATAACGGCAGCTGAAGCTGCTGCACTGGACCAAGCTGCACCGGAGCCGGAGGCCGGCAGCCTATATGGGGAGGGATGATTATTATTACAATTATTAAAATGATTTTGAGATTATGGCAAAGATAGAGATGATGGTTCCCCATATACTGAAATGGGAGGTGGGGTTGAAGGCTGGGGAGGAGAAGCTTGGGGGGAGGGAGTTGTATGAAAAGGTTGCGGCCAGGGGTTTTCATAAGATAGCTGGCGACCGGGGAGGGGCGACGATGTGTGGGGTTACGATAGGGACATTCACCGACTGGCGTCGCAAGCAGGGGAAGGGGAACCCGAGCGAGGATGATTTAAGGAAGCTTGGCTATGATGAATGGCTTGCGATAATGAAGAGTCTTTTCTGGGATCCGTGCAAGGCGGATAAGATAGGGAATGATAATGTTGCGATGATGCTTGTGGATTGGCGTTGGGTGAACGGGAGCCAGGCTGTGAGGGATGCACAGACGGTTCTTTCATGCGTGGCGGATGGGATTGTGGGTCCGAAGACATTGGCGGCATTGAACGCGAAGCCGGCATCTTCGGTTTTTGCTCGCCTGAAGGCTGCCAGAGAGAGGGCTTACCGACGGATTGTGGAGCGCAGGCCTGATCAAGGGAAATTTCTCAAGGGCTGGCTGAACAGGACTAATTCTATTCGAGAGCCAAAGGCTGCGGACGCATAGATTATTTCGCGAGCCAAAGGCTCCCGACGCATAAACAAACAAGAGATATTTAACAGGGCTGATTAAATATTCATGCTCTTTTCTGGAAAATAATCTTTTAGAAAATAAACACAAAAAAGGGAGGGCGCCGGGATCTTAGGGGATTGACCGGCGCCCTCGGGGTTGTGGGGGATTGGGGATTACAAATATTGCAAAATAAAATGAAAATAACAAGGAATGTTCTAATATTTTTTCTTTTTTTGATGGTTTTTCTTAGTTTTCATGTTTCATGCCGGACATGCCGTGAGACTGAGAGGGAGGATAGGGAGTATTTATTAAGAGAAGATTCGCAGGTACAGATTGGGAGGAGGGTTGATTCGGTGGTGATTGTGAGGGAGAGAATTGATTCAGTTGTGGTGAGGGATTCGGTTTATATTTTTGTAAAGGGGGATAGTGTTGTGAAGCATGAATGGCATTGGAGGGAGAGGGTGAAGAGGGAGAAGGACACGGTAAGGGAGAAGAGCATCGATACGTTATGGAGGGGAAGGACGCGGACAATTTACAAGACCCGGACGATAACGAAGACGCAATATAAAGACCGCATCCGCTCCATCGGGAGGATAGAGCGGATGTTTTGGCTTATCGGAGTCGGTTGGTTAATCTTGGGTTGCATGAGACTGATGCGCCGTGGAGGGAATCTTGGGGGTTGAGGCGGCAAAGGAGCAGGATTCGGAAATATTTATATGGCGAACCGCGAAAGGCGCGGAGGGCATGAGATTTGGAGGAGGAGACGGGATGCCAGTCGCGGAGGTTGCGCGAGCCATAAAGGATTATATTTACAGCTCCTTTGTCGAATTCACCGCGAGCGATTATGGTATCGATGGTTTTGAGGAGGTCGGGGGCGGAGAATTTGAGGGGACGAGTGAGAAGGATTGCGGGAATGGTTTGGGTAGGATCGGATTCATCATGCCCGGAGAAGGAGATTATGTTTCCTTGCTTGTCGGCGGCCAGGGCTTCGGGATAGGCGTTGACGGGGGCAACAATATCGGCATTTATCATTCCCCAGAGCTTTGAGCGCAGGGAGTAGAGGAAAGCATAGCCGGCTTCGGTGGAGCTCAGGATTATGCGCTGATGGGGGTAATCATAAATCATGGAGCAGGAAGAAATGAACTTCGAGAAAGGGATTAACCCTTTTTCGGGGTTGAATACACTATCAGCCCTTGTAACTTTGAGGAGATTCTTAAAAGCGGGGAGGGTGAGGATATCGAATGGGAATTCGGAGGCTATTATATCTGAGAGGCATTGTGTCTGGGAGCCGGAGAGGAGCATAATTCCGCGCGCCGATGGGAAGAGGACGGCGGCATCGATCTGAGTTATTGCGGAGGGGTTTGTGCAGACATCACGCGTGATGGGCTGACGGGCGGAGTATGCACCGGTGGCGCTTATCTCCATTGCCCATATCCCTTCATCGGTGAAGGCGTATAGGGGGAACTGACCGAACTGACCCTGAGAGAGGGGACGCGCAGCCGAAGAGAGGGCATGGACGGAGGAGGCGCCGACGGAGACAACGGAGGCATTGCGGAAGAGGAAGGGGTTGTTTATTTCCGAGATATAGATTGATGATGGGGCTGAGAGATGGTTGTTGACATCGGGTATAGCTCCTGAGAAATCGGAAAACTCGCCCAACGATTCATCGAAAGCCTTCACCAGGGCGTAAGCACCATTAAGGAAAGGGTGAGATTTGAGAGGCATAGTAAATGCCTCTTTCTTGTTATCGGGATTGGTGATAATTAATGTAGCCTCCTTTGCGCGACTATCGGGATAGAAGAACCAGAAAAGATTTTCGAGGGGATAATCGGCTTTGGCCGTTGGGAAATCAGCCTTTACAAAACGGTCTCCTTCGGATGTGGAGAGACGGATGATTGTTTGCTGAGGGGTTATATCCTCAAAAAATTCGGTGAGGGGGTTGAGAGAACTAATTGATTGCGGGGAGGGAAGAATAATGGAAGCGTCGAAGAGGTGAAGGCGGTTGTTGTAGATATGCGCTTTAGCGTCGGCAAAGCCGTCGTAAGGGAGGGCCGCTTCTTCGAGGAGAGGGCGCGCATCGAGGGAGGAGAGGGTGTTATCCTGAATATCGAGATCGGTGAAATTATCGGAAGGCGTTATATCGTCGAACTCAATTGAGGAGATAAGATGGAAACGGGATATTTCGGCGGAGGTGAATTTGCTGAAAAATTCCTCCTGTGAACGGGCGCCGAGACGGACGGCCGTGGGTTGATAGGAGGTGGTATCGAGGAGGTTTCGGGTGAAGTCGAGGAGGCGGAGGTTGAGATAGGACTTTGAGTAGTTTGGACGGATGAAACGTCCGATTCCGAAGTCTTTAATGCTATCGGCATCGAAAGGGAGATAGGAGAAGAGATTTTTTGTTTTGTCGTATTCCACACCTTGGTCGTAAGGCCATGCGGAGGGGGAAACGAAAATATCTATGCCGGTGACTATATCTTTCCAGTCGGCGATTGAGTCTGTATCGTTGATTCGGAATTGGAGCTTGGCGGTGAAGGCGAATGCCTGCAGCTTGGGGGCTTCTTCGCGGTAGAGGACGACGGGGACGAATTCCGAGTTTGGGATCATGAGCCGGGGGGCGGAGGGACGGATTGAGGAGCCGTCGTAGAGGCGTAGGGCATAGCGGACGAAGAAGGGGAAAATGAATCGGTTTTTGGCCATGGCCTCTTCGTTGATGAGGAGATTCATGGCAGCGGCCACGGCGTTGACAGCTTCGGGGGTGTATGAGATTATCTTGGTTTCGACTGTGGGGAGGTTGTCGAGACCTTTTTCTATTGTGAGGGTTATGGTGTGGTCGGTGTATCGGGTGATGGCAGAGACACAGATCCAGAGGGAGTCGATGTCTTCTTCAGCGGTTATCTTCTTGGAGGTTTCCGAATATGAGAAATGGAGGAGAAGCTGGCTTTCGTAGGGTGAGCCGTAGGGGTTGCTGAAATCGTTGTTTTGGACTCCGGGGCGAGTATCGTAGATTATATCGCCGGTGTAGATGACAATTCCTACATTGTAAAGGCCGAAACGGTTAAAGGTGAATCTGTATTCTTCACCTTTTTTCAGATCGAGCTCAGTGAGATGGATAAGATGCCAGTATCGATGTGCAGCTTGATTTTCAAAATCGCCGGAGAGGTCGGCGTCGCGGAGGTGTTGCCATGAGGCTTCGGGGGTTTGGATGTCGGTGGCGTTGATGAGTGAGATTTCGCCGTCGGTATTTCGGGATGTTATGTCGAGGCTGAGGGCAAAATCTATTTCTGGACGCGGTATGCAGGAGCCGAGGGAACGGTAGTTTGAGGTTTCGGGGTTCCAGAGGAGGTATTGGACGGGACCGGCAGAAAGGAGGATGAGGGTCATTCCGATTGTCTTGCAGTCGGAGAGGGTGTAAGGGATTTGGGCGGCCTTGTAATCGGGATTTTTGAGGAGGTCGGAGATGGTTTGGTTTTTGGTTTGGTATGGTTCGGAGTCTGGTATGAGGGAGGCAGGGAGGAAAAGGATCTCGGTGGAATCATTTTCGAGGGTGTGGGCTATGACATAGTTTTTTACGGAGGAGGAAGGGTTGTGGATGCAGAGGAGGCGGTAGCCTTCCGGGAGGGAGAATAGCTTTCGCGGAGGGGCTATGGGACGGAGGGCGCCGTCTTCGTTGAGGAGGTTGAGGGAAAGGGTGAGGTCGCCGTCGGGGGAGATTCGGTCGGCAGGGATGGCTGATATGCCTGAGAACTGTATTTCCTGAATCATGGGAGGATGGATTATGGTTTTTATTTTTTGCAAAGATAGGGGGGAGGGAGGAGAGAATGGTTTTAAGTATTGACTCTTGGCACCCAAAGACAAACGGGGGGCACCCAAAGACAAACGGAGAAGGCCCCCGGAGAGAAACGGGGAGCACCCGGAGATAAACGGGGGACACCCGAAGACAAACGGGGGGCTATTCGAGGCCGTGGTGATGGCGGAGCTCTTTGAGGCGCTCCGGTGTGGCGGAGATTACGGTTCGCTCGTCGATACGGCATGATTTGAGGGATGCTGCTTTTTGCTTTTCGATCTCTTTCATTCTGGCGAGGGCGAGGTGATCATTTTTTCTTCTTTCGGCGGCTTCGTTGATGAAGCGGAATGCCATGGGGACAGATGTGGCTAACGGCTTTTTCATAAATTCATTTTTTTGCGAGCTAAGGTTCTTGCACAGAAGCCGGAGGCTGGCAGCCGAGAGGAGGCAGCTGAAGCTGCTGCACAGAACCAAGCTCTTGATTGGGATTATTGGAAAGATTCAGGAGGATTGGCTTTTCGCCATTCTTCGTTGGTGACTTTCCAGATTGGGATATATGAGGGATAACCGAATTTGCGGTGGTAATAATAACCATCTACTTTTTCTCGGTCGAGGCGCTCATCTTCCTCAGCTTTCCCACGGAGACTTTCTTCTTGCCTGATTTTCGGGGAGAGGGCTTTTTCGGGCTCCCGGTTGAGCAATTGGCCAGGGTGTTTTTGAAAATCCTCCGGATGCCGGTTTTGTTTTGTGGGCTTTGATGCTGAGGATTTGAGCCAATATGTGAAACGGCGCTTGGCGTCGGCGAGGGTTTGGATGGTTTCTTCTTCGCCGATGGAGATTATCCAGAGGCGGAAGGCGCGGATAAGGTCGGGGATTTCATGAGGGGAAATGCCATGGGAGGCTGAGACGGCTTTGCGCCATGTGACATTGGAGGCAAGAATTTCAAAATATTCTTCAAAATTCTTTTTCTCGCCCGCTCTCTCACTCCCGGGGGATAGAGGGGGAGTTTTATTTATTTTCATTTTATTTACTTTACTTTGTGGACTAAATTCTGCGGAAACGTGGGTTTCTGCGGAGGAAACTATGGTTTCTGAAACGGAAACGATATTAGGGGGAAGATTTTGGTCGGAATTAGGGAGGAGGTAAGGGAGGGCGGGGTCGCGTACACGTTTTTTTGTGATCTCGAAATATCGGCTCTGGATTCCCCGGGATGTCAGGATTTTGGCCGAGTCAAAGAGGGATTGGTCGAAGAATCCCCATCTGACCAAGCTTCTGACGACTTGTTTGAGGAGGTCGGGGGAGATGCCTGGGAGGTCGCGCAGGAGTCGGTATTGCATCATTTCACTCCACTCTATGAAATATCCGTTGCGGTAGATCGCACAGAGCAGGCTGATTACAATAACCTGGCCTTTGACTCCATATTCCCCGGCGATACAGACTATCTTCTCGTCGGAGAAGAAGTCGGTATCGAGAGGGAAGTAGTCGAGGCCTTTTTTCTTTGGGCGTGCCATTCGGATTCGGGTTTTGGGTTGAAGTTTCTTCTTCGGAAATAGGGATTGATGCTTCGGAAATTAGGGTTATTTCCTATGGCACCAACATTCGGGGGAGTGTAGGATTCCGCCGTAGCCATGATTGCCGCTGCTTTCGGAGCGGATGAGGATTTCGTGGGTTGTGGAATGGATTGTGACGGTGTCTATTTCGAAGGAGTGATGGTTTCTGGAACGGGCTTTTTGCCGGTTGATTGGCTCGCAGGAGAGGAGGGAGAGGGATATTAGGAGAAGGAGGGGGAGGGATGATATTCTTTTCATAATCGGGGATGGATTAAATTGGTTGAACTTTATTCCTCATTTCATTCGGGGAACAATGAGGATTGTTGAGGTGAATTTTGCTTTTTTGCTTCGAGGATCCGGTTGACGCGTGCTATTTCGTTGTCGATTTCCTTTTCGAGAGCTTTGGCAGCTTGCAATGCCTCATGTGAACGGGAAGCAAAATAATTCTTTTGCCAGTGTCGGAGGAGGGCGACTTTGTGGAAAAATTCTTTGGATGTCATATTCTATTCAGTTTATCGGTTAGGGATTGGGAGAAGCGGAAGATATACTTGTCGTAGACGAAAGCCAC